>NZ_JBNQTI010000106.1:23433-31003 GCF_050325825.1 Kitasatospora sp. LaBMicrA B282 | reverse complement strand
CCAGCCGCGCGGCCGCAAGGCACTGGCCACGCTGGCGCTCGGCACCCTGGCCACCGTGACGGCCGCCGGGCTGCTCTGGGAGGCCTCGGGCCCGGCCACCGGCGCGGGCCACCCCGCCGCCGCGCCCACGGCCGCCCCGACCACCGCCGCCCAGGTCGACGCGCTCTCCGCCCTGCCCACCCCGAGCACCCCGGCCGCCACCGCCTCCCCTTCTGCCAGCACGGCCGCGCCCACCACGGCACCCCCGACCACCGCGGCGCCGACCCCCACCGCCGCCCCGCGCGCCGCCGAGCAGCCCAGCACCGCGAACTACGCCCAGCAGGTGCTCGACCTGGTCAACGTCCAGCGGTCCCAGCACGGTTGCGGCCCGCTGACCGCCAACAGCAAGCTCCAGGCCGCCGCCCAGGGGCAGTCCGACGACATGGCGGCCCGTCAGTTCTTCGACCACACCAACCCGGACGGCGCGGGCCCGCAGCAGCGGATAGAGGCGGCCGGCTACCAGTGGAGCAGCTGGGGCGAGAACATCGCCCGCGGTCAGGCCGACCCTGGCTCGGTGATGGACAGTTGGATGAACAGCCAGGGGCACCGCGCGAACATCCTGAACTGCGACTTCAAGGAGATGGGCGTCGGCATCCACCTCGGCCCCGGCGGGCCGTGGTGGACCCAGGACTTCGGCTCACCGGCCTGAGGCGGGTCGACGAGCGGACGGAGTCGGCCGCCACGACGAGCGGCTGCGCGAGCGCTCGGCCGCCGCCGGGTCACGCTCGTCCTGAATCCGCCGGGCTCCCGGGCCTGATTCCGCCCGGCCACCGGCCCCGGATCCGCCGGGCTCGCAGCCCGGTCGGCGGGGGTCCTGCTCCGCGCCCGGAGCAGGACCACGACGGACCGTCAGCCCACCCGGGCCGCCCCGTCCGGGCCCGGGGGCTCGGCGGTGTCCGCGGGCACCGGCTGCACCGCCTGGGCTGCCTGCACCTCGGCGCGGCCGAGGGCCAGGTGCGCGGCGCAGGCCACGACCACCCAGGCGAGGCCGCCGGTGTGGGTGTAGGCGTGGCCGGCGGTGTGCAGCTCCTGTTGGTCGGTGCCGCAGTAGAGGCAGGCGTTGGCGTGCAGCTGCTCGCCACTGACCAGCAGGTGCTGGGCAGGGCCGTCGATCGGGTGGTAGTCGATCGGAATCGGCGGGCGGGCGGCGGTGAGCTGGTGGAAGGTCAGGTCCGAGGTCATCGGGTCAGCTCCAGGGTGAGTTCTCCAGGGTCCTGGACGGTTCGGGGCGGTCACCCTGCGTGTCCGCTCGACTCCAGTCCATGTGCTCAGACTGGCCCCCCGCGGCGGCCGCCGCACCCCGGACGACCAGATTGGCCCTGCGCCAGTCCGGAAATCCGACATTCCGTCAGCTCATCGCGAGCACGGCTCCATCGATCGTTCAAGAAGCAAATCGTTCTCACTTGAGACGGTTCACCCCATGAACCGCCCCGGCGGCCGAGTCGATCAACCGACCACCCCGCCGTCGCTCACCTGTTCGGCAGATGACAGAGTGTCAGGATGCCGACGATCTCGCTGCCCCACCAGCTGGTCCAGACCCGTGGCTTCACGCTCGGTGCCGCCGAGCAGTTCACCGTGGCCCCCGACGGCGCCACGGTCCTCTTCCTGCGCAGCCAGGCCGGCGACGACCCGGTCAGCTGCCTGTGGGCACTGGACCTCGACAGCGGCCGCGAACGCCTGCTGGTCGACCCGGCCGAGCTGCTGGGCGGCGCCGCCGAGCAGCTCTCCAGCGCCGAGCGGACCCGCCGCGAGCGCAGCCGCACCCAGGCCGGCGGCATCACCGGCTACACCACCGACGCGGCCGCCGCGCTCGCCGTCTTCGCCCTCTCCGGCCAGCTCTGGACCGTCGACACCGCCACCGGCACCGCCCGCCGACTGCCCGCCGAGGCCCCGGTGGTCGACCCGCGCCCCGACCCGACCGGGCGCCGGATCGCCTACCTGAACGGCGCCACGCTGCGCCTGATCGCCGCCGACGGCACCGGCGACCGGGCGCTGGCCGCCCCCGACGGCCCGCCCGGCGCCGACGTGGGCTTCGGCGCGCCCGAGCACGTGGCCGCCGAGTCGATGGGCCGCCACCGCGGGTACTGGTGGGCACCGGACGGCGAACGGCTGCTGGTCGCCCGGGTGGACAACTCCGCCGTCGACCTCTGGCACATCGCCGACCCGGCCAACCCCGCCGAGCCGCCCCGCACCATGCGCTACCCGGCCGCCGGCACCACCAACGCCGAGGTCACCCTCTGGCTGACCGAGCTGGACGGCACCCGCCGCGAGGTGCGCTGGGACCGGGCCGCCTTCGAGTACGTCCCGGCGGCCGGCTGGGACACCCACGGCCCGTACCTCAGCGTGCAGACCCGCGACCAGCGCACCGTCCGGCTGCTCGCGGTCGACCCCGCCACCGGCGCCACCGAGCAGCTCGCCGAGCAGACCGACGAGCACTGGGTGGAGCTGGTCGAGGGCCTGCCGGCGCGGACCGCGAGCGGCGCCCTGCTCGGCCACCTCGACGACGGCGGGACCCGGCGGCTGACCGTCGCCGGGCAGCCGGTCACCGAGCCCGGCCTGCAGCTGCGCGCCGTGCTCGGCACCGACGGCGACACCGTGCTGTTCACCGCGAGCCACGACCCGCTGGTCACCGACCTCTGGTCGTACCACCCCGAGCACGGCGCCCGCCGGCTGAGCGAGCAGCCGGGTGTGCACGGCGGGGTGCTGCGGGCCGGCACCCTGGTGCGGACCGCCCGCACCCTGGAGCACGCCGGCTCCCGCAGCACCGTGCACCGCGCCGGTCGGGCGCCGGTGGCGGTGGCCGCGCGGGTCGCCGACCCGGTGCTCCGGCTGCGGGTCGACTTCGCCGCCGTGGGCCCGCGCGAACTGCGCACCGCCCTGTACCTGCCGTCCTGGCACCGCCCGGGCGACGCCCCGCTGCCGGTGCTGGTGGACCCCTACGGCGGCCCCGCGGCGCAGAAGGTCACCTCCCAGCAGGCCGCGCACGCCCTGACCTCCCAGTGGTTCGCCGAGCAGGGCTTCGCCGTGCTGGTCACCGACGGGTCCGGGGTGCCCGGGCGCGGGCCGCGCTGGGAGAAGGAGGTGCACGGCGACCGGTACGAGCGGGTGCTGGCCGACCAGATCACCGCGCTGCACGAGGTCGCCGCCGCCCGGCCGGAGCTGGACCTGGGCCGGGTGGGCATCCGCGGCTGGTCCTACGGCGGCGGCCTGGCAGTGATGGCGGTGCTGCGCCACCCCGAGGTGTTCCACGCGGCGGTGGCCGGCGCGTCGGTCGGCGACGCGCGGCTGTACGACACGCACTACCAGGAGCGTTACCTCGGCCACCCCGACGAGCACCCCGCGGCCTACGCCGGGTGCTCCCCGGCGCACGAGGCCGCCAAGCTGTCCCGCCCGCTGCTGCTGATCCACGGGCTGTCCGACGACAACGTCTTCGTGGCGAACACGCTGCGGCTGTCCAGCGCGCTGCTCGCGGCGGGCCGGCCGCACGAGGTGCTGCCGCTCAGCGGGGTGACGCACGCCGCCCAGAACTCCCCGCTCTTCCCGCAGCTGCTGGCGCACTCGCTGGAGTTCCTGCGGCGCCACCTCGGGTAGCGGGGCGCGCGGGAGGCGGCGCGCCCGGGTGACGGCGCGCGGGACGCGGCGCGCCCGGGTGACGGCTACGGCTGCACGTCGCTGCGCCCGGAGACCCAGGCGATCGCGTCGTGCACCCCGCGGGCGTGGTCGCGCACCTCCTCGTCCAGCCGCAGGTCCAGGTGGCGGACCTGGGCGGCCTGCTGCTCGGCGCCCAGCTGCGCCGGGCAGGGGCCCTCGGGACCGCTGGCGACGCTCGCGGTGATCGGGGCGAGCCGGCTCTGGCCGAGCGCCCAGCGGTAGCCGTCCAGGGCACCGGCCCTGGCGTGCGAGGGCTCGAAGGGGGTGTCGCCGATGTACTCCAGGCGCGCGAGCGCGCCCTCAACCTGCTCCCGGGAACGCGCCCCGACTCGGGACGTCACATCGTGGCTGGTCATGACGGCAGACTACGCACGCCCGGCCGTCGGGGCGCCCCCAAGGGGCCAAGGGGGCGAACCTGTCGCCGGGCCGCCGGCCGGCCCCGGGTCCGATTTTCTTCGCACCTGGAGGTGCGCGGGACGGCCGATCGGTTCCACACTCGTGAGAGCAGGGCCATCCGGCCGACCACGCCCCGAACCACGGAGGCCTCCCATGTCCGAGCTCATCGACAGTGAGTCGCCCACGCCCGACCGCCTGCTGCACACCGGTGCCGAGCACCCGGTCGACCCCGAGGACCTGGTCATGGCCAGGGGCCGGGACCTGACCCCCGAGCGGATCGAGCGGGCCAAGCAGCAGCTCGAGGAGTACGGCGCGGCCGCGGTGGAGCGGGTGCTCCCCTGACCCACTGCCGGGCCTGCCCGACGCCGCCACTCAGGACTCCCCTGCCCAGGACTCCTCAGCCCGGGACTCCCCTGCTCAGGACTCCCCTGCTCAGGAGTCTGCCCGGTGGCGGCGTCGGCGTTCGGCGCGGCGCAGCAGGTGCCGGACGAGCAGCGCGAGCAGCACGGCGAGGACGGCGAACAGCAGGTAGAGCTGGTAGCGCAGCGCGGTGCGGTAGATCTGGTCGATGTCGCCGCCGGCCAGGTAGCCCACGGTGCTCCAGGTCCCGACCCAGAGCAGCGCGCCCAGGGTGTTCCAGAGCATGAAGCGGCGCACCGGCATCTCGGTGGTGCCGGCGATGATCCCGTTGGTCTGCCGCAGGCCGTCGATGAACCGGGCGACCAGGACCACCTTGCCGCCGTTGCGGTCGAAGAAGTCCTCGGCCTTGTGCAGCCGCTCCCCGGTCAGCCCGACGTAGCGCCCCCAGCGGTCCACCAGGGCCCGGCCGCCGTAGCGGCCGATCAGGTAGCCGAGGTAGTCGCCGAGGATCGCCGCGGCCACGGCCACCGCGATCACCCCGGCCAGGTCGAGGCGGCCGGCGCCGGCGTAGACGGCCGCCAGGATCAGCACGGTCTGTCCGGGGACCGGGATCGCGGCGTTGTCCAGCAGCACCAGCAGGCCGACCGCGAGGTACCCGTAGTGGCTCAGGAAGGGGGCCAGCGCGGCCAGCGGGCCGGGCAGCTCGGGCGCGGGGTGTGCGGTGGCGAGCAGCACGGGGGCGGCGTGGAGCGGGACGGCGTGCAGCAGGACGGCGGCGAGCGGTGGAGCGGCGGTCATGGGCGGCACCTCCGCTTCCATGATCCGACCGGATGGTGATCATTTGCGGCATATTGTCGCAGGCTTGTGACATCCGCCGCGTGCCGATTGGTCCGATTTACTCATCTTTTCTGCTTAGGCTTCGAGGCATGTCTTCGTCGCACAAGGGCTCGTTCGTCCACAAAACCAAGCTCACCGCCACCTTCCTGGGCGTCAGCGTGGTGGCCGGCGCACTCACCGCCGGGCTCGCGCTGCCCGCCGTCGGCGGGATCGGCCTGGGTGCGAAGAGCGCCGTCGGAGACTTCAACAACCTGCCCGACGACTTCACCACCCCGCCGCTCACCCAGGCCTCGACGATCTACGACGAGAACGGCGGCGTCATAGCCACCGTCTACTCCCGGGACCGCACGGTGGTGCCCAGCGACCAGATCAACCCGCTGATGAAGTCGGCGCTGGTCGACATCGAGGACAACCGCTTCTACCAGCACGGTGCGATCGACGCGAAGGGCGTGCTGCGCGCGCTGGGCAGCAACGCCTCGGGCGGCGGCATGCAGGGCGCCTCGACGCTCACCCAGCAGTACGTGAAGAACGTCTTCGTCGAGGAGGCCGGCGACGACCCGGCCGCGGTCCAGGCGGCGCAGGCCCAGACCATGGGCCGCAAGGTCAAGGAGATGAAGTACGCGATCAAGGTCGAGCAGACCCTGACCAAGGACCAGATCCTGACCAACTACCTGAACATCACCTTCTTCGGTGAGCAGGCGTACGGGATCGAGGCGGCCGCCGAGCGCTACTTCAGCGTCCACGCCAAGGACCTCTCGCTGCCGCAGGCCGCGCTGCTGGCCGGGATGGTGCAGTCCCCCAGCGGGTACGACCCGATCGTCAACCCGAAGACCGCCAAGGACCGGCGCGACACCGTGCTGAAGAAGATGGCGCAGTACGGCACCATCACCCAGGCGCAGGCCGACGACGCGATCAACACCCCGATCCAGCTCAACGTGACCACCCCCAAGCAGGGCTGCATAACCGCCCAGCAGGGCGCGGGCTTCTTCTGCGACTACGTGAAGAACCAGATCCTCACCGACCCGGCCTTCGGCGCCAGCGAGTCCGCGCGGCAGGCCCTGTGGCAGCGCGGCGGCCTGCAGATCCACACCACCCTGGACCCCGACGCGCAGGCCGCCCTGCAGAAGTCGGTGACCAGCCACGTGTACGCGGGCGACAAGGCCGCCACCGCGATGACCGAGGTGCAGCCCGGCACCGGCAAGATCATCGCGATGGGCCAGAGCCGCCCCTACGGCGTCGGCACCAACCAGACCCAGATCAACCTGAACGTCGGCAAGTCGATGGGCGGCGGCATCGGCTTCCCCACCGGCTCGACCTTCAAGCCGATCGTGGCGGCCGCGGCGCTGGAGAACGGCATCACGCCCTCGCAGTCCTACCCCTCGCCGTACAGCATGCCGTGGCCGGACATGACCGACTGCAACGGCGGCAAGTACCGCAACAGCGGGACGGTCCACAACGACAGCACCTCGCTGGTCGGCCCGTTCACCATGGCCCCGGCGATGGCCGAGTCGGTGAACACCTACTTCGCCTCACTGGAGGCCGACACCGGTCTGTGCAGCGTGGCCCAGATGGCCAACAAGCTGGGCATCACCCAGCAGGCGGGCGGCGAGAAGCTCCAGGTGGTGCCGTCCATGGCACTCGGCAGCAACGACCTGACCCCGCTGGAGATGGCGAGCGTCTACGCCACCTTCGCCGCCCACGGCACCTACTGCACCCCGACCGCCATCACCAGCGTCACCAACGCCGACGGCAAGACCCTGGACGTGCCGCAGAGCCAGTGCAGCCAGGTGATGTCCGCCAACACCGCCGACTCGGTCAGCACCATGCTCAAGGGCGTGGTCCAGGACGGCACCGGCGCACCGGCCGGCCTGACCGACCGCGACAGCGCGGGCAAGACCGGTACCACCAACAACAGCGACCAGGTCTGGTTCGTCGGCTACACCCCGGAGCTCTCCGGCGCCACCGTGGTCAGCGACGACAACGGCACCACCTCGCTGGACGGCCAGAAGATCGGCGGCCAGTACGTCGACCAGGCCTTCGGCGGCACCCTCGCCGGCCCGATCTGGCGCGACGCGATGTCCGGCGCCCTGGCCAACACCCAGCCGAGCTCCCTGCCGTCGGTGCCGCTGCAGTAGCGGGGCCGCGATGCGGCACGGTTGAGGGGGAACGGCCGGGGCCCGGACCGAGCGGGGGGTGGGGTGGGGTCGGGACCCATTCTGGTGTTTTTGGGGTTTTCCTTTTGGGGGTGTGGTTGGGAACGCTGCGCCCCACTCCCCCCTCCCCCCCC
>NZ_JBNQTI010000106.1:6122-23423 GCF_050325825.1 Kitasatospora sp. LaBMicrA B282 | reverse complement strand
GGCCCGGACCGAGCGGGTGATGCGCTCGGGCCGGGCCCCGGTCGGGTGTGCAGGGAGTTACTCGGTGGGGCGGGCGGCGGAGACCGCGGCGCCCAGTGCCTCCTTGATCCGCGGGCCGAGCCGGGCGAAGCCCAGCTCCTTCATGGCGGCGCGGAGCAGCTCGTCGTCGCTGCGGGTGACGAAGTCGCTGTCGATCCAGCGGACCAGCGCCTCCAGCTCCTCGGCCGAGTACGCGGTGATCGGGCGACCGGCGGTGAGCTCGGGCCGCTTCGGACGCCGGGGGCGGCGAGCGGGCGCGGCGGCCTCGGCGGGGGCTTCGGTGGGCGCCTCGATGACCTCGGGCTCCTCCGCGGGGGCGGGGGTGGACTCGGCTTCGAGCACCGGTTCGGGCTCGGGCTCGGTGGCGGGCTCGGATTCGGGGGTGACGGGCTCGACGACCGGCTCGATCACGGCCTCGGGCTCGACGGCCGGCTCGGGCTCGGGGAGCTCGGTGACGGGCTCGGGGAGCTCGGTGACGGGCTCGGGGAGCTCGGCGGCCGGCTCGGCCTCGACCTCGGCCTCGACGGCGGGAGCGGCCTCGGCCACAGGGGCGGGCTCGACCTCGGCGGTCGGCTCGACGACCTCGACCTCGGCGACCGGGGCGGGCTCGGGCTCGACGATCGGCTCGACCTCGACCTCGGTGATCGGCTCGACCTCGGCCTCAGCCACGTCCTCGGCCTCAACCTCGACCTCAACCTCCGCGACCGGCTCCGCCCACCCCGTGAGGTCGGGCTCCGCGGCGGCCTGGGCCGGGACCGCGATGGTGGCCGGCGCCTCGACCTCGGCGACGTCCTCGGCCTCCGCGGCCTCGGCCACGTCCTCAGCCTCGGCCTCGAACCCGACCTCGGCCTCCGGGTCCGCCGCGACGTCCTCCGGCAGTTCCTCGTCCAGCAGGTGGTCGTAGGCGAGGCGGGCCCCCATGCGGTCCGCCCGGGCCTCGGTGAGTTCGGCCAGCAGTTCGGCCAGTTCCGGTGCCTGCTCCAGGCCGGCGCGCAGGGTGCGCAGCTCGGGGAGCCGGAACAGGGTGCCCTCGTCGGCGGCGAGGGCGTCCACCAGGTCCGCCAGCTCGGCGAACGGAAGCTCGATCAGGTCACGGTCGGCCAGCAGCCGCCCGAGCCCGCGCAGCGCGGCGACGAGGGTGTCGGCGGCCAGGCCGGTGCTCTCCAGCAGTTCGGCGTCGACCGGGCGGGCGGTGGTGCCGGGGGCCGGGGCGAGGGCCTGCCAGTCGGCGCGCTCGGCGGCGGCGGCGAGCAGCGCGGAGTGCAGCGCCTCGCGGCGCGGGCGGTCGGCGACGGCCAGCCGCTTGGCCTCGGCGCGCAGCTTGCGGCGGCGGCCCCAGGAGATCCGCAGCCCGCGCTCCTTGCGCCAGCTGCCACTGGCGGTGGCTGCGGCGAGCGCGTCCAGGTCGGCCTCGTAGGCGCCGCTGCGCAGCGTGGCCGCGGTCTCCCGGACCCGGCGGAGCAGGGCGACCAGGGTGAGCACCTCGGTCAGCGTGGTGGGCTCGCGCAGCGCGGCCTCGCCGGCCAGCAGGGCGGCGGCCTCGCGCAGCACGGTGAGGTCGCAGCCGCGGACCTCGGCCAGGACGGTGGAGGCGGCCCTGGCCTCCTCGGCGCCGGTCACGGTGGCGGCAGCCGCGTACCAGGCGTGGGTCTCGACGGAGAGGGTGAAACCGCCCAGCTCGGCGTACCGGAGCAGGTCCTCGCGGAGGTCCGGCGCGCGGTCGGCGGCAGGACCGGCCGAGCGGTCCTGCGGCGGTACATCGGCGTTCTGCACGGGAAGTACTGTCATTGAGAACCGTCCGGTTCGAGTGCGGGCAGACTGTCGGGCAAGACTGCGGCAGGTTGAGCGTGTAGGACGGCGGCCGGTGCGGGGTGGTGCTGGTCCCGCGCTCGGCGTCCGTGCTGGTAGGCCAGGATACGGGTGGGCGTTCGAGGCTTGCACGCACCCGGCCCCCGTGGCCGCGGCTGTGCCGCGACCGGTCGTCCGCATCCTGATTTTCTGATGATTCGTCAGCTCACGACTCGGTTTGTGTCCGATCCGTCAACAGCCGGGTGCCGGGCGGCAGCGCCCCGGCCCGGCCGGCCTCGGCGAGGTGCTCGAGCAGCACCCGGTGCAGCGCGGCGGCCGCGCGGCCCAGCGGCAGCTCCGCCCCGCGGGCCAGCGCGATCACCCGGCCGATGCCGGGAGCGGCGAACGGGGTGACGGCCAGTCCACTGCGCGCGGCGACCATGCCGGGCAGCACGGCCGGGCCGAGCCCGGCCCGGACGAAGCCGAGCACCGCGTCCATCTCGCCGCCCTCGACCGCGAACTCGGGCTCGAACCCGGCCGCCCGGCAGGCCGTCAGGGTGGCCTCGCGCAGGTCGTAGCCCTCGCGGAACATCACCAGCGGCCGGCCGCGCAGGTCCTCGATCCGGGCCCGGCGGCGGCGCGACGGGGTGGCCGAGACCAGCACCAGGTCCTCGTAGAGCAGCTCGGTGACCGCCAGTCCGGGCGCCGCGCCGGCCTGCGGTGTGATGATCAGCGCGAGGTCCAGCTCGCCGGCGGCCAGGGTGCGGACCAGGTCGCGCGAGCCGTCCTCGCGGACCAGCAGCTCGACGCCCGGGTACCGGGCCCGGTAGCTGCGCAGCACGTCGGGCACCAGGCTGGTGCACAGGCTCGGCGGCGCCCCCAGCCGGACCCGGCCGCGGCGCAGCTGCACGGTCTCCTGCACGGCGCGGCGGGCGCTCTCGGCGTCCGCCAGGATCCGCCTGGCCAGCGGCAGCAGCGCCTGCCCGGCATCGGTCAACGCGATGTGGCCGCGCGCCCGGTGGAACAGCTCGGCCCCCAACTCCCGCTCCAGTGACCGGATCTGCTGGGAGAGCGAGGGCTGGGCGACGTGCTCCCGCTCGGCGGCGCGGGTGAAGTGCCGGGTCTCGGCGACGGCGGTGAAGTAGCGGAGCTGCTGCAGTTGCACAGCAGCCAGCATAGGCAGTTCCTATCGTCACGAGCCGCAACCTGTCTTGGACGGATCACCGGCGCGCTTCCTACCGTTTCCCACATGGCAGTGACAACGGCATCCCGGCCGCGTCGAACCGCACGGGCCCAGGGCACCTTGGCCCTCCTCTGGCGGTCGAGCGTCGGCAAGAAGGCGGCCATGGCGGCCAGCGGCCTGGTGCTGCTGGGCTACCTGGTGCTCCACATGATCGGCAACCTGAAGATCTTCTTCGGGCCCGGCGAGCTGAACGGCTACGCGGCCTGGCTGCGCACCATCGGGCAGCCGTTCCTGGGCCACGCGTGGTTCCTCTGGATCGCCCGGACCACGTTGGTGGCCGCCGTCGTGGTGCACGGGGTGGCCGCCTACCAGCTGAGCCGGCGCGACCTGGCCGCCCGCCCCACCGGCTACCGGCACACCCGCGCCCGGCAGACGTACGCCACCCGCACCATGCGCTGGGGCGGGGTGATCCTGGCGCTCTTCGTCGTCTGGCACATCCTCGACCTGACCACGCTGACCGTGAACCCGGTCGCCGAGCCCGGCCACCCGTACCAGAACGTCGTCGGCGCCTTCCACACCTGGTACGACGGCGGCATCTACTGCGTGGCGATGCTGGCCCTCGGGCTGCACGTCCGGCACGGCTTCTGGAGCGCCGCGCAGACCCTGGGCCTGAACAACCCGCGCCGCGACCGGGCGCTGAAGTTCACCGCGAACCTGCTGGCGCTGCTGCTGACCGCCGGGTTCCTGTCCGTTCCGATCGCCGTGATGGCGGGAGTGGTCCGATGACCGAGTACGCGCACACCGAGCACCAGAACCGAACCGACTACGAGCAGTTCACCGTCGGCGCCCCGATCGCCGACGCCAAGGCCCCCGCCGGCCCGATCGCCGAGCGCTGGGACCGCCGCCGGTTCGAGGCCAGGCTGGTCAACCCGGCCAACCGCCGCGCCCGGACGGTGATCGTGGTGGGCACCGGCCTGGCCGGCGGCGCCGCCGGCGCCACGCTGGCCGAACAGGGCTACCGGGTGCTCCAGTTCTGCTTCCAGGACTCCCCCAGGCGCGCTCACTCGATCGCCGCGCAGGGCGGCATCAACGCGGCCAAGAACTACCGCAACGACGGCGACTCGATCCGCCGGCTCTTCTACGACACCGTCAAGGGCGGCGACTTCCGCGCCCGGGAGTCCAACGTGCACCGGCTGGCCCAGGTCTCGGTGGAGATCATCGACCAGTGCGTGGCGCAGGGCGTGCCGTTCGCCCGCGAGTACGGCGGTCTGCTGGACACCCGCTCGTTCGGCGGGGTCCAGGTCTCCCGCACCTTCTACGCCCGCGGCCAGACCGGACAGCAACTGCTGCTCGGCGCCTACCAGGCGCTGTCCCGGCAGATCGCGGCCGGCCAGGTGGAGATGCACCCGCGCACCGAGATGCTGGACCTGATCGTGATCGACGGTCGGGCCCGCGGGATCCTCGCCCGCGACCTGGTCACCGGCGAGCTGCGCACGTACCTCGCGGACGCCGTGGTGCTGGCCACCGGCGGCTACGGCAACGTCTTCCACCTGTCCACCAACGCCAAGAACTCCAACGCCACCGCGATCTGGCGGGCCCACCGGCGCGGCGCCCTCTTCGCCAACCCCTGCTTCACCCAGATCCACCCCACCTGCATCCCGCGCTCGGGCGAGCACCAGTCCAAGCTGACCCTGATGAGCGAGTCACTGCGCAACGACGGGCGGATCTGGGTGCCCAGCCGGGCCGGCGACACCCGGGCGCCGGAGCTGATCCCGCCCGAGGAGCGGGACTACTACCTGGAGCGGCTCTACCCGGCCTTCGGCAACCTGGTGCCGCGCGACATCGCCTCCCGGGCCGCGAAGAACGTCTGCGACGAGGGCCGCGGCGTCGGCCCCGGCGGCCAGGGCGTCTACCTGGACTTCGCCGACGCGATCGAGCGGCTCGGGCGGGCCGCGGTGGCGGCCAGGTACGGGAACCTCTTCGAGATGTACCAGCGGATCACCGCGGAGGACCCCTACCGGGTGCCGATGCGGATCTACCCGGCGATCCACTACACCATGGGCGGCCTCTGGGTCGACTACGACCTGCAGACCACCGTGCCGGGCCTGTTCGCGATCGGCGAGGCCAACTTCTCCGACCACGGCGCCAACCGGCTGGGCGCCAGCGCCCTGATGCAGGGCCTGGCCGACGGCTACTTCGTGCTGCCCGCCACGCTCGCCGACTACCTGGCCGGCGCCCCCGCCGACCCGGTGCCGGCCGACCACCCGCAGCTGGCCGCGGTGACCGCGCAGACCGGGGACCGGTTGAAGCGGCTGCTGGCCGTGGGCGGCGACCGCTCCCCCGAGTCCTTCCACCGGGAGCTCGGCAGCCTGCTCTGGGACGAGTGCGGGATGGCCCGGACGGCGGCCGGCCTGCGCCGGGCGCTGGCCGGGATCCCCCGGCTGCGCGCCGAGTTCTGGCGGCGGCTGCGGGTGCCCGGCACCGGCGCCGAGCTCAACCAGACGCTGGAGAAGGCCAACCGGCTGGTCGACTACTTCGAGCTGGCCGAGCTGATGTGCCTGGACGCGCTGCACCGCACCGAGTCCTGCGGCGGCCACTTCCGCACCGAGAGCCGGACCGAGAGCGGCGAAGCCGCCCGCAAGGACGAGGAGTTCGGCTACGTGGCCGCCTGGGAGTACACCGGCGCCGCCCCCGTGCTCCACCGCGAAGAGCTCACCTTCACCGAGGTCCACCCCACCCAGCGGAGCTACTCATGAACCTCACCCTGCGGGTCTGGCGGCAGGCCGGACCGGACGCACCCGGCGCGCTGACCACCTACCAGGTCACCGGGGCCAGTGCGGACATGTCCTTCCTGGAGCTGCTGGACACCCTCAACGAGCAGCTGATCGAGCGCGGCGAGGTGCCGATCGCCTTCGACCACGACTGCCGGGAGGGGATCTGCGGCGCCTGCGGCATGGTGATCAACGGGCAGGCGCACGGCCCCGAGCGCACCACCACCTGCCAGCTGCACCTGCGGCACTTCGCGGACGGCGACGTGATCGACGTGGAGCCGTGGCGCTCGGCGGCCTTCCCGGTGGTCAAGGACCTGGTGGTGGACCGCTCGGCGTTCGACCGGATCATCGGCTCCGGCGGGTACATCACCGCGCCCACCGGCAGCGCCCCCGAGGCGCACGCCACCCCGGTGCCCAAGGAGACCGCGGACCGGGCCTTCGAGCACGCCGAGTGCATCGGCTGCGGGGCCTGCGTGGCGGCCTGCCCCAACGGCTCGGCGATGCTCTTCACCGCGGCCAAGGTGGTGCACCTGAACGTGCTGCCGCAGGGCGCACCGGAGCGCGGCGGCCGGGTGCGCTCGATGGTGGCGGCGATGGACGCCGAGGGCTTCGGCGGCTGCACCAACACCGGCGAGTGCGCCACCGCCTGTCCCAAGGGCATCGGGCTGGACGCGATCGCCACGCTGAACCGGGAGTTCCTGGCGGCCGGCCGGCGCGGTGGTGGTGGGGTCGGACGGCCCTGATCCCCCGGGCACCTGACACACCCTAAGGTGTCTGTGCGCGAATTGCGGCAGGCGAAGGGGTGGATGGTGGCGAGGCGAGCGGGCAGCGGGGTCCTGACGGTCTGGGCGGAGCTGCAGCGGCAGGAGAAGCGGCGGCAGCAGGCCCAGCAGCGGGCCCAGGTGGCGGCGCAACGGCAGGCGGCACAGGCCGAACGGGCGGCCCAGCTGGCGGCGGTGCGCGACGAGCGGGCGGCCCAGCTGGCCTACCAGCAGGGCCGGGAGGCGGAGACCGCCGAGCTGACCGAGCAGTTGGACGCCCGGGTGGCCGAGCTGACCGGGGTGCTGCGGGCCGGCCTGGCCCAGCCGGCCTTCGAGCTGACCGCGCTGCTGACGCCGGCCCGGCAGCCGGCCCCCTTCAACCCGGGCCGGCTCGGCGTCCCGGTCCCGATGCCGGACCCGGCCCGCTACCAGGTGACCCTGGGCGGCGGCCGGGCCCAGTTCCGCAACTACGTGCAGCAGAAGACCCAGGCGCAGGCGCAGTACCAGCGCGACCTGCGGGAGGCGCAGGCCGCCGAGCGGGACCGGCAGGTGCAGCTGGCCGAGTACCAGCGCGGCTACCAGGAGTGGGTGGCCGAGCACCAGCGCCAGGACGCCGAGCGGATCGCCAACGCCCGGGAGCTGGCCGGGCGGCTGGCGCGCGGCGAGGACGAGGCGGTGCGCGAGTACTTCGGCGCGGTGCTGTACGGCGGAGCGCAGTGGCCGGCCGCCTTCCCGCACCGGCACACGCTGGCCTGGGACCCGACGCTGCGCCAGCTGCTGGTCGACTGGGAGCTGCCCGACGTCGAGGTGGTGCCCGAGCACGCCCGGGTGCGGTACGTGAAGGCCGACGACCGGCAGGTCCCGGTCGCCCGCCCGGCGGCCGAGCGCAGGCGGCTCTACCGCGAGGTGCTGGCGCAGAGCGCGCTGCGGGTGCTGGCCGAGCTGTTCCGGGCCGACCGGGAGCAGTTGGTCGACTCGGTGGCGCTCAACGGCCTGGTGCGGGGCACCGACCCGGCCACCGGGCGGGAGGCCGAGCGGGTGCTGGTGGCGGTGGCCGCCTCGCGAGCCGCGTTCGGCCGGATCGCGCTCTCCCGGGTGGCGCCGGTGGAGTGCCTGGAGGGCCTGGGCGGGCGGCTGTCCGCCCGGCCGGAGCGGCCGGCGGAGGTGCCGCCCGAGCGGCGGCCCGCGGACGTGGGGGCCCGGGTGCTGGAGCACGGCGACGACGACCCGGACCTCTACACCATGGACCCGATCGCCTTCGAGGACCTGATCGCGGAGCTGTTCCGGGCCCGCGGCTACCAGGTGCAGACGACGGCGCGCAGCGGGGACGAGGGGGTGGACGTGGTGGCCGTCGACCCGGACCCGGTGACCGGCGGCAAGATCGTGATCCAGGCCAAGCGCTACCGCTCGACCGTCTCCCCCACCGCCGTGCGGGACCTGGACAGCACCGTGCGCCACCACGGCGCGATCAAGGGCGTCCTGGTGACCACGGCGCACTTCGGGCGCGGCTCCTACGACTACATCCGCAACAAGCCGCTGTCGCTGGTGAACGGGCCGGAGCTGGTGGAGCTGCTGGCCGAGCAGGGGCTGCGCGGGCGGCTCGGCCCGGCCCCCGCCGGCCGGCCGGGCGGCGGGCCGCGCAACGTCGCGCTGCGCCTCGACTGGCAGGCCCGGGCCGCCGACGGCGGTGCCGCGGAGCTGGACGTCTCCGCCTTCCTCTGCGCGGGCGGCCGGGTGCTGGGCGACGAGCACTTCGTCTTCTTCAACAACCCCGCCGATCCGGCCGGCGCGGTCCGGTTGAGCCCGACCGGCACGGCCGGGCCGCTGCGCAGCGCGCTGCTGACGGTCGCGCTGGACCGGCTGGGGCCGGGGGTCGAGGAGGTGGTGCTCGCGGTCTCCACCGAGGAGGACCCCGGGCCGGCGCTGCCGCTGGACCGGCTGCGCGGGCTGGCGCTGCTGGTGACCGACGCCGACTCGCAGTTGGAGCTGCACCGCTGGGCCGGGGACACCGCCGGGCTCCCGGGGAGCGTGCTGGAGCTGGGCGCGCTGCGCCGCAGCGGCCCGGACGGGGAGTGGCGGTTCGAGCCGGCGGTGCACCCGGTGTCCGGCGGGCTGGCCGGCCTGGCCACCGGGCGCGGGGTGGACGTCGGCTGACCGGGGCGTGCCGGAGGGAGCTGACCGGGGCCTGCCGGAGGGCTCGGGACCGGACGGCGCGGGGCGGCCGTCCGGTTGCACCCGGCGGCGCATTTCCGGGGCACGTCATACCTGAGGAGGAGAGGCCGCCCCGCCGCCCCTCCGGCCGGGGCCCGGGCAACCGTTCGACGGAGCGACGGCGCGCGCCCGGGCGGCCACCAGGATGGAACGGAACCTGACACCCGCCCGTCCGTCCCCGGGAGCGCGCCGCCATGCCCACCACCCTGACCCGCACCGCAGCCGCCGCCGAGGCGGTCGAGCTGACCAAGGTCTACGGCTCCGGCGAGACCAGGGTGGTGGCGCTGGACCGGGTCAGCGTGACCTTCCGGCCCGGTGAGTTCACCGCGATCATGGGCCCGTCCGGCTCGGGCAAGTCGACCCTCATGCACTGCCTGGCCGGGCTGGACACCGCCACCTCGGGCTCGGCCCGGATCGGCGACACCGAGCTGGTCGGGCTGAACGACCGGGCGCTGACCCGGCTGCGCCGGGACCGGCTGGGCTTCGTCTTCCAGGCCTTCAACCTGCTGCCCACGCTGACCGCGGCGGAGAACATCACGCTGCCGATGGACATCGCCGGGCGCAAGGTGGACCAGGAGTGGCTGGATCGGGTGGTGGCCACCGTGGGCCTGGCCGGCCGGCTGCACCACCGCCCGGCCCAGCTCTCCGGCGGCCAGCAGCAGCGGGTGGCCTGCGCCCGGGCGCTGGCCGGCCGCCCGGCGATCGTCTTCGCCGACGAGCCGACCGGCAACCTGGACTCCCGGGCCGGCGCCGAGATCCTCGCCTTCCTGCAGAACTCGGTGCGCGAACTGGGCCAGACCGTGGTCATGGTGACCCACGACCCGGTGGCGGCCAGCTACGCGGACCGGGTGGTCTTCCTGGCCGACGGGCGGATCGTGGACGAGCTGTCGCTGCCCACCCCGGACACCGTGCTGGACCGGATGCGCCGCTTCGACGGCGCCGGCCGCACCAGCTGACCAACCGGCACGCCACCCAGAGAATCCCGGGGAAGACCGACCACCATGTACCGCACCGCCCTGCGCAACGTCCTGGCCCACAAGGCCCGGCTGCTGATGACCGTGCTCGCCGTGCTGCTCGGCACCGCCTTCGTGGCCGGCACCCTGGTCTTCACCGACACCCTCGGCAGCGCGCTCAAGTCGCAGAACGCCCGGAGCTTCACCGGCATCGCCGTCTCGGTCAGCGACGACGGCGCGGTCAGCAACGGCTACGCCCACGGCCTGCAGAAGGGCGTCACCGCCCACCTGACCGAGCAGACCCGGCAGGCGGTCGCCGCCCTGCCGGGGGCCGCCGAGGCCCGTGGCGTGGTCGGCGGGTTCGCCGGCATCGCCGACCGCCGGGGCAAGCTGATCGGCGACGGCTTCTCCACCACCGGCACCAACTACGTGCCCGGCCCGGACGGCGACGACAGCCGCTACCCGCTGGCCGCCGGCCGCGGCCCGGTGGGCTCCGGGGAGGTGGCGCTGGACACCAGGACCGCCGAGCGCGGCGGTTACCGGGTCGGCGACACCGTGCGGGTGGCCGTCAACGGGCCGGTGATGCAGCTGAAGCTGGTCGGCCTGCTGCACGTCAACGACCCGCGGGTGACCGCGGGCGGCTCGCTGGCCGCCTTCGACACCGCCACCGCCCAGCGGCTCTACCTGACCCCGGGGCAGTTCAACGAGCTCGACGTCGCCGCCAGGCCGGGCACCGACGACCAGGTGCTGCTCGGCCGGGTGCAGCAGGTGCTGCCGGCCGGCGGCGAGTTCACCGCGCAGACCGGGCGGCAGCTGCAGGCCCAGCAGGACCAGGCGATCACCGTCGCCACCCGCAGCCTGAGCTCCATGCTGCTGGTCTTCGCCGGCATCTCGCTCTTCGTCGGCATCTTCATCATCGCCAACACCTTCACCATGCTGGTCGCCCAGCGCACCCGGGAGCTGGCGCTGCTGCGGGCGATCGGCGCCAGCCGCAGGCAGATCACCCGCTCGGTGCTGGTCGAGGCGCTGCTGGTGGGCCTGTTCGCCTCGGTCGGCGGGCTGCTGGCCGGCACCGGCGTCGCGGCCGGGCTGCGCTGGGTGCTGAACGGCCCGGGGCAGGCCAACCTGCCCGACGGCCCGCTGATCGTCAGCCCGACCACGGTGCTGACCGCGCTCGCGGTCGGCGTGCTGGTCACCGTGCTGGCCGCCTGGCTGCCGGCCCGGCGGGCCGCCCGGATCGCCCCGGTGGCCGCGATGAGCAGCGTCGAACTGCCGGCCACCCAGAAGAGCCTGGTGATCCGCAACACCATCGGCGCGCTGATCGCCGCCGCCGGCACCGCCCTGCTGGTGCTGGGGTCGGGCAGCAAGAGCACCAACACGGTCGGCGCGGGCGCGGGCGTGCTGCTGGTCGGCGTCTTCGTCCTCACCCCGCTGCTCTCCCGCCCGCTGATCGCGCTGCTCGCGCCGGTCTTCCAGAAGCTCTACGGCAGCCCCGGCAAGCTGGCCCGGGAGAACGCGCTGCGCAACCCGCGCCGCACCGCCGCCACCGCCTCCGCGCTGACCATCGGGGTCACCCTGATCACCGCGCTCACCGTGGTCGGCGCCTCGGTCAACAAGGCCGTCGACCAGGCGGCCGGCACCGACCTGAAGGCCGACTACACCGTCGCCATGCAGAACTTCGCGCAGCTGGACGACCAGGTGGCGCCGCAGATCGCGGGCGCCCCCGGGGTGGCCGCGAGCAGCGTGCTGCGCCAGGTGCCGGTGCAGTCGGGCGACCAGACCCGCTGGATCGCCGGCGTGAACCCGGACAGCATCGGGCAGTTGGCCACCCTGACCCCGACCGCCGGGGCGGGCGACGCCCTGACGAAGGGTCAACTCCTGGTCACCCGGGGCTATGCGGACAGCGAGGCGGTCAAGGTCGGCGACACGCTGGCCGTGACCTACCCGGACGGCAGCAGCGCCAGCCTCACCGTCGGCGGTGTGGTGGCCGACAACTCGGTGCTCAGCGGCCTGATCGCGCCCGACGCGCTACTGGCCCCGCACAGCGCCGGCCAGGGCCCGGACAAGGTGCTGGTCAAGGGCGTGCACGGGGCCGACCCGGCGCTCAGGCAGGCGCTGCAGGACGCGACCGGCGGCAACCCGCTGATCGCGGTCAAGGGCCAGGACGACCTCAGGAAGGAGAACCGGCAGATGCTGAGCGCGGCCCTGAACATCATGTACGGCCTGCTCGGGATGTCCGTGGTGATCGCGGTGCTGGGCGTGGTCAACACGATGGCGATGTCGGTCTTCGAGCGGCGCCGGGAGATCGGGATGCTGCGCGCGGTCGGCCTGGACCGGCGCGGGGTGCGGCGGATGGTGCGGCTGGAGTCGCTGCTGATCGCGCTGCTCGGCGGGGTGCTCGGGGTGGGCCTCGGGGTGCTGACGGCGTGGGCCGGCAACCGGACCATCGCCGGCGACTTCAAGCAGCTGACCACGGTGGTGCCGCCGCTGCCGATGCTCGGTTTCGTCGCCGCCGCCGCGCTGGTGGGCCTGCTGGCCGCCGTCTGGCCGGCCCGGCGGGCGGCCCGGCTGGACGTGCTGGAGAGCATCAAGGCCGGCTGAAGCCGGGCCGGCCGTCTTAATGCGCTCCTGGCAACCCCCGGTGCTGACACTGGTTCGGACACTGTGCCAAGCTGCACTCCGATCGGGCCGGCACCGGACTGTGGGCGGACCCGACTTGAGGGGGAGCACGCAGATGGCTGCACCGAGCAGTCCCGCACGCCCGGCCGCCGCGCGGCCGGGCAGCACGACCGACGGACCGGACCCGCACGGCCCGGACCTGCACGACCCGAACCGGGCCGCTGCCGACCGGCCCGAAACCGACCGGCACGGCCCCGACCGGCCCGACCGCGAGCCGGACCGCCTGCGCTGGACGCTGGCCCTGGCCGCCACCGCCGGACTGGCGCTCGCAGCCCTGGTGCTGCGGCCCACCACCGGCCTGTTCCACGGCGGCGCGGCACCGCTCTCCGACCAGTTCGGGCTGCTGTTGCTGCTCTGCCTCGGCTGGCTGGTGCTGCTGGAACGCACCCTGCGGTACTACCGGGCCCAGGTCCGGCACCTGACCGACCTGCCGCTGCGCGCCGAACGGCTGAAGGACGCGGCGCTGCGCCTGCTGATCGCGGCGGCGCTGGGCCTGCCGGTGCTGCTGCTGGTGCTCCACAACGTCGACAACCGGGACCCCGGCCCGGCCCTGCCGCCTTTTGGGAGGCGGCCGCCCCTGCCCGTCGGGAAGCACAGCGCCCCGACACCCGTCCCGAGCGGCTACAACGGCAACCCAGGCCTGGTCCACCTGCTGCTGGAGATCGGCGTGGGCGGCCTGGTGCTGGGGCTGCTGGTGGCGGTGCTGCTGATCTGGCGCCGGCTGCGGCAGGTCACCGTGCCGCAGCTGACCCGGGTGCGCACCGCCGAGCGCGAACCGGACCTCGCCGAGGCGATCGGCTCGGCCCGCCGGGCCCTGCTGAGCGTCACCGACGCCCGCACCGCGGTGATCGACTGCTACGTGGCGATGGAGGACTCGCTGGCCGCCTCCGGTGTCGAGCGGCTGATCGCCGACAGCCCCACCGACCTGCTGGAGCGCGCGGTCGCCGGCGGCACCCTGCGCGGCGCGGACGCCCGCGACCTCACCGCGCTCTTCCACGAGGCGCGCTTCTCCCGCCACCCGATGGGCGAGGAGCACCTGCGCCGGGCCGAGGCCGCGCTGGACGCGATCGCCGCCCAGCTCGCCGAGCACGCGGCCGCGACCGCGGCGCCCGACCCGACCCGCGCGGGTGACCCGAACGGCTCCGCCGAGCCGCTGCTGCCCCCAGGAGCGAGCCGATGAACCGGGACGACCGCCTCTCCAGCTCCAACAACCCGATGCGCGCCGCCCGGCGCGGCGCCCGGGTGGACCGGATCAACCGCAGCATGGCGGACGTCCGGGCCGCCGACGCCCGCGCCGCCGCCCGCAGCGAGGCCCGGAGCGCTTCCGGCGCCGCGGAGCCCGTCGACTTCGGCTCGGTCCGGCACACCCTGGTGGTGCTCGGCCAACTGGTCCCGATCGCGCTGCTGCTGCTCGGCCTGGCCGCCGGCCTGCCCGGCCTGGGCCTCGGTGCGGTGCTGCTCGGCGGCGCCGCCCTGGTCACCGCCCGGTACGTGGTCGGCGCCGGCAGCGAGCCCCGCATCTGGCAGCCCCGGACCCGGCTGATGGGCAGCCAGACGCCGAGCCTGTCCGACTGGCGGTGGACCGTGCGCAACGGCCTCGACCCCGCCAACCCGCCGCACCCGCTGCGCGCCCGGCTGCGCCGCCTCTACGCCGCCAGGCTGGCCGAGCGGCACGGCGTCTCGCTGCGCGCCGAGCCGGCGCGGGCCGCCGCGCTGGTCGGCCCCGAGGTGTGGCCCTGGCTCGACCCCGCGCACCCGGAGGCGGGCGGCGCCCTGTCGCCCGAGGTGCTGACCCTGCTGATCGACCGGCTGGAAGCGCTCTGACCGGGCCGTGCCGCCCGGCCGACCGCTCCCCCAGCCCCGCCACGAACCCTTCATCCCTGTGAGGCCCCTGTGACCAGCCCTGCGACCAGCCCAGCCACGCCCGAGACCCTGACTCCGCAGCAGGCCGGCAAGCTCGCCCGGGAGGTGCTGACCGAGATCGAACGCGCCGTGGTCGGCAAGCCGGAGGCGCTGGAGCTGGTCATGCTCGGCGTGCTGGCCGGCGGTCACGTGCTGATCGAGGACCTGCCCGGCCTCGGCAAGACCCTGCTGGCCCGCTCCTTCGCCACCGCGCTCGGCCTGGACTTCCGGCGCATCCAGTTCACCCCCGACCTGCTGCCCTCCGACGTCTCCGGCGCGCCCTTCTACGACCAGCGCAGCGGCGAGATGGTCTTCCGTCCCGGCCCGCTCTTCACCCGGCTGCTGCTGGCCGACGAGATCAACCGCACCCCGCCCAAGACCCAGGCGGCACTGCTGGAGGCGATGGCCGAGTCCCAGGTGTCGGTCGACGGCACCACCCACCGGCTGCCCGACCCGTTCGTGGTGATCGCCACCGCCAACCCGATCGAGTACGAGGGCACCTACGCGCTGCCCGAGGCCCAGCTGGACCGCTTCCTGCTGCGGGTGCGGATGGGCTACCTGGCCACCGAGCTGGAGGCCCGGATGCTGCGGGCCCGGATCGACCGGGCGGCGCCCGAGGCGGTGCTGCAGCCGCTGGCCGACCCGGCCACGGTGCTCGCGATGCGGGACGCGCTGGAGCGGGTGGAGGTCTCCGACGACCTGGTCGGGTACGTGGTCGCGCTGATCGACGCGACCCGCTCGCACCCGCAGATCCAGGTCGGCGCCTCGCCGCGCGGCGGCCTCGCCCTGGTCCAGCTGGCCCGCGCCAAGGCGGTGCTGGACGGGCGCGACTTCGTGACCCCGGAGGACGTCAAGGCCGTTGCGGTCCCGGCGCTGGCCCACCGGGTCACCCTGAAGCCGGAGTTGTGGGTGCGCCAGGTCGACGCGGACCAGGTGCTGGCCGCGCTGGTGGCGCAGGTGCCCTCCCCGCGGACGGTGCCGGACCGGCCCCTCGAGGCGGCCGACGCCGCCACCGCCCGCTCATGAGCACCGCGTTGGCCGAGGACCGGGACGCGGCCGACCCGGCGTCCGGCCGCCGCCCGCTCGACGACGCCCTGCCGCCCCCGCCCGGCTGGCGGCCGAGCCGGAGCACGCTGCGGCTGCTCACCGTGGCCGTGGTGGCGGTGCTCGCCGCGCTGCTCACCGGCCGGCCCTGGCTGTTCGCGCTGGCGGCCGGCCCGGCGGTGCTGCTGACCATGGCCGCCCCCGGCCGCACCCGGCCGACCCGGATCGAGGCCGCCGCCGAGGTCAGCGCCCGCCGCTGCTTCGAGGGCGAGGCGCTGGCCGCCCGGATCCGGGTGCACCACGACGGCGGGATCGGCCTGCTCGACCCGGTGAGCACGCTCGGCCCGGGGATCGAGCTGACCGCCGAGCGGATCGGCCCGGACGCCCTGACGCTGACCCTGACCGCCACCCGTTGGGGCCGCTGGCGGATCGGCCACGTCGACCTGGACGTCTACGACAGCGGGCACCTGACCCGCCGCACGGTCCGGGTCGACCTCGGCGAGCTGGAGGTCTTCCCGGTCCCGGGCAGCAGCCGGCTGACCCCGATCCCGGTGCGGCTGCCGGAGCGGCTGGGCGAGCACACCACCCGCCAGCGCGGCGAGGGCGTCGAGGTCAACGGGGTGCGCCCGCACGTCTGGGGCGAGCGGCAGCGGCGGATCCACTGGCCGTCCACCACCCGGCGCGGCAGCATCCAGGTCAACCAGTTCAGCGCCGAACGGGCGGTCGACACGGTGCTGCTGCTGGACGCGCTCGGCGACTTCCGCGACCCGGTCACCGGCACCTCCTCGCTGGACGAGTCGCTGCGCGCCGCGGCCGGGCTGACCCGCGCCTACCTGCGCACCCACGACCGGATCGGCGTGGTCTCGATCGGCGGCACCACCCGCTGGCTGCGGGCCGGCACCGGCGAGGCGCACTTCTACCGGATCGTGCAGAGCGTGCTCGACGTGCGCCGCGACCTCGGCTACCAGACCCCCGACCTGCACCGACTGCCGCCGCCCGCGCTGCCGCCCGGCGCGCTGGTGTACGCCTTCACCCCGCTGGCCGACCAGCGGGTGCTCGACGTGCTGGGCGACCTGGCCGACCGCGGCAACCCGCTGGTCGTGGTGGAGGTGCCGACCGGTGACCCGGAGGTCGACGGGAGCGACGAGATCGGCCGGCTGGCGCTGCGGCTGTGGCGGGCCGACCGCGAGGCGATGCGGTTCGCACTGAGCGAGAAGGGCGTTCCGGTGGTCGCCCACACCCCCGGCGAGGCGCTGGACCTGGCGCTCGCCCCCCTGCTGCGCGGCCGGATCCACGGGAGGCACCGGTGACGGAGAACGGATCGACCCCCGCGGTTCGCCCCGGCGGGGCCGCCGTCGAGCACCTGGCCGGACGCTGCCTGGGTGCGGCGCTGCTGGTGGCGGCGGTGGAACCGGCGGGCTGGCACCCGGCGGCCTTCGGCGTGGCGCTGGCGGTGCTCGGCGCCGGCTTCGGCTGGTGGGCGGCGCCGCCGGTGGAGTTGGGGACGGACCTGCTGCCGCTGCGGTTCCACTGGCTGCGCCGGGCCTACCGGCACCGCAGCACGGTGCTCGCGGTGGCCGCGGTGCTGCTCGCCGCCTTCTCCCCGCAGCGGGCCTGGTCGGCGGTGGCGACCACCGCGCTGCTGCTCGGCTACCTGCTGTGGACCGAGGGCCGTGGCGAGGTGCCCCGGCCGGCCTCGCGGGCCGCGGTGGCCGCCGCCTTCGCGGCCGCCGCGCTGGTGCTGCTGGCGGCGGTGGCCCCCACCGACCGCTCGGACCTGGCCCGGCTGCTGGCGGCGCTGGGCGTGGCCGCGACGGCCGGGACGGTGGGGCTGACCCTGTACGAGCGGCGGGCCGCGGCGGAGTGACGGGGGGGGGGGGGGGGGGGGGGGTGGGGGGGCACCCCCCCCCCCCCCCCCCCCCCCCCCCCCCCCCCAGAACCCACAACACCCCCCCCACCCCCCCCCCCCC
>NZ_JBNQTI010000106.1:0-6114 GCF_050325825.1 Kitasatospora sp. LaBMicrA B282 | reverse complement strand
GGGGGGGGGGGGGGGGGGGGGGGGGGGGGGGGGGGGGGGGGGGGGGGGGGAGGGGGGGGGGGGGGGGGGGGGGGTTGTTTCTCCCCCCCCCCCCCCCCCCTCCCGTCGTACACTGACGCACCGTCAGCGGGGCACCAGGGTACTCCGATCGGCCCCCGCTGACGCCTTCCTCACTTGGCCAGTCGGCCGAGCAGCGCCGAGGCGGCGGTGATGCCGGCCGCGGTGGCGAGCGCCAGCACCCCGAAGTCCGTCGCGAGATGGGCGTGGGTGCCGATCAACAGGCCGCGCAGCGCGTCCACCTGGTAGCTCAGCGGGTTGGCCTTGCTGATCGCCTGCAGCCAGCCCGGCATCAGGCCCACCGGGTAGAGGGCGTTGGAGCCGAAGAAGAGCGGCATGGTGATCGCCTGGCCGATGCCCATCAGCCGGTCGCGGGTCAGCACGATGCCGGCGATGGTCATCGACAGGCAGGAGAAGAACGCCGAGCCGAGCAGCACCACGACCACGACGCCGAGCAGCTTCAGCGGGTTCCAGGTCAGCGCGACCCCGAGCAGGGCGGCGATCAGCACCACCACGACCGCCTGGATGACCGCCTTCACCCCGGCCGCGAAGGCCTTCCCGGTGACCAGCGCGGCCCGCGGGGTCGGGGTGACCAGCAGCTTGGTGAGCACCCCGGAGTCCCGCTCCCAGATGATCATGATGCCGTAGAAGATCGAGATGAACATCGCGGACTGCGCGATGATCCCCGGCGCCAGGTAGTCCAGGTACGGGATGTTGCCGGTCGGGATGGAGTGCAGCTTGGTGAAGGTCTCACCGAAGATCAGCAGCCAGAGCGCGGGCTGGATCGCCCGGGTGTAGAGCTCGGTGCGGTCGTGCCGCAGCTTCTGCAGCTCGACGGCGCACATCGCCAGCACCCGGGCGGGCACCAGGCGCCACCCGGTCCTGGCGCGCGGCGGGACCAGCAGCAGCCCGAGGTCGGGGCGGGCGGGCGCCGGCCGCTCGGCCGGCCGCTGCTCAGCCGACGCGGGATGCGGTGCGGCGGGTACGGCGGACATCGCTGAAGCCTCCTTCCGCTGCCTGGTCACGGCCGAGGTCGCGCCCGGCGAAGTGGCGGAACACGTCGTCGAGGGTGGGGTGTTCGTGGCTGGGGTCCTGCTCGCGGACCTGCGCCTTGAGCTCCTCGGGGGTGCCGAGGGCCCGGATCCGGCCGCGGTCCATCAGGCCGATCCGGTCGCAGTACTGGTCGGCCTCGTCCATGTAGTGGGTGGTGACCAGCACGGTCATGCCGGTGGCCGAGCGCACCGCGTCGATGCACTCCCAGACGCTGGTGCGGGCTATCGGGTCCAGACCGATGGTGGGCTCGTCGAGCACCAGCAGCCGGGGCGCGCTGACCAGCGCCTGGGCCAGCTCCAACCGGCGCACCATGCCGCCCGAGTAGGTGCCGGCCAACCGGTCGGCGGCCTCGGACAGGTCGACCGCCGCCAGCGCCTGGGCGACCCGGGCGGCCCGCTCGGCGCCGGGCACGTCGAAGACCCGGGCGAAGAGCGAGACGTTCTCCCGGCCGGTCAGCCCGCCCTCGGCCGACAGCTGCTGCGGCACGTAGCCGAGCATCCGGCGGACCTCCATCCGGCGCCGCGCGGTGTCGTGGCCGAACACCCGCACCATGCCCGTCGGCACCGGCAGCAGCGTGGTGATCGCCCGGATCGTGGTGGTCTTGCCGGCGCCGTTCGGGCCGAGCAGGCCGAACACCTCGCCGGTGTGCACCGCGAGGTCGACCCCGTCGACCGCCTTGGTCTGCGGCCTGCCGGCCTTGGCCCGGCCGAAGGAGTACTCCAGGTTGCGGCAGACCACGGCCTCGGCCGGGTCGGGCGGCGCAGCGGTGCCGCTGCCTGGTGCGTCACGGTCGGGCATCGGGCGCCCCCTTCTCGTCGGTGGTCCGGAGGCCGGTCGGAGCCTCGCCGTCGCCGCCCTGCAGGCCGGCGGCGAGCCGGCGCAGCGCGGGCAGCGCCGCGGCCAGCGCCCGGCGGTCCGGCTCGGGCAGCTCCGCCAGCAACTCGCCCACCACGGCGGTGCGCTTGGCACTCCAGGCGGCCAGCCGCTCGGCGGCCTCCGGTGTCACGTACAGCAGGGCCGCGCGCCGGTCGGCGGGATCCACCTCGCGGCGCAGCAGCCCGGCGGTGACCAGCTGGTTGACCAGCGTGGACACCGAGTTACCCGCCAGGCAGAGCTCCTTGGCGGCAGCCGAGACCCGCAGCCCGGGACTGGCGGCCACCAGCCGGAGCAGCTCCACCTGGGCGCCGCGCAGCCGCGGCACGGTGAGCTCCTGGCGCAGCCGGCGGCGCACCAGGCGCGTGATGCCGGCCAGGAGGGTGGAGAACTCGTCGGTGAGGCCGGATCCCGGGTCCGTTTCAGGCATACGATAATTTTAGCTCTCCGTAAGAGCTATCTGTAAAGCCACCGGTCCCGGTCCGGCGGCAGCCGTCGCGCTACTCGCCCAGCGGCGCGCTGTGCCAACGCTCGAACGCGCGGCGCGGCCGGCCCGGGAGTTCGGCCCGGCCGGTGGCCCAGAGCAGCAGCTGCCAGCGGTCGTCACCGGCGGCCACCGGCACCTCGGGGAAGAGCCGGGTCAGCGCCCGCTCGCACACCTGCGCGGGCGGCGCCCAGCACAGGCCGAGCCCGCGCACCACGTCCTCGGTGTGCACCAGGGTCTCCACCACGCCCATCGCGGCGAAGCCCTCGGGGTCGGCCACGCCGTAGGAGTGGAAGGCGCGCACCTCGGGCGCCGTGGTCCGGACCACGGCCGCGAGCAGCGCCCCGCCGGCCTCCAGCAGCTCCAGCAGCGCGGTCGGACCCTCCTCGCGCTGCCCCCAGATCGCGTTGGCCGGCCCGCCCGGGCGCTCGCGGCTCCACCGCAGCGAGACGTACCGGTCGGTCGGGGTCCGCCGGGAGCCGACCTGGGCCGCGTAGGCCCACAGGCCGTCGGCGGCGTGCTCCAGGGTCTCCCAGCAGTCCCACGCCAGCTCGCCGGCCGGCACCGACCAGTCGGCGGTCAGCGCATCGGCCAGGGTGGCGAGTGCGGCGGCGACGGCGGCCTCGACGTCGTCGGCGGTCACCGGAGTGCGGAGTTCAAGATCATCGGTCATGGCGGCGAAGGTACCAGCGCGGACCGGGCGGCCACACCGGGTATTCAGGCGGTGCCGCCCGCCGCCGCGAGCTCGAAGCAGTGCACGTCCACCGTCATGCCGTTGGGCCAGGTCCGACTGACCGTCAGCAGCAGCTCCCAGCCCAGCCGCTGGTACAGCCGCAGGGCGCCACCGTGCCCGGCGACCACGTCCAGCACCGGGTGCAGCCGCCAGGTCCGGGCCTGCGCCACCGCCGTGGCGAGCAGGCGCTCGCCGAGCCCGACGCCCATGGCGGACGGCGCCACGTAGAGCCGGCTCACCGCGCCCGCGCCGTCCGGCGCGCGACCCTCGGCCCGCTCCGCCCAGACCTCGCCGGCCGAGGAGCCGGAACCCCGGTTGAGCGCGACGTGCCCGACGATCTCGCCCGAGTCGCGGGAAACCGCCACCCAGCAGGCGAGTTGCTCGGACTCCAGCAGCCAGCCGGCCGGATCGGCGGGCCAGGCCACCGGATAGCCGTCCGACGCGTGCACCTCGGCGAGCACCTCCACACAGGCCGGCAGGTCACCGGTGTGCCGGCGCCGGATCTCGAACCGCTGCGCATCCCCGCCCATGCCGACCTCTTCCGCCCCACGACAGCCGAACAAAACCCGCCGAGCCTAACACCGCGCACCAGGTGACGGGCCGGCAGATCTTGCCGAGTGTTCGATGATCTGCGTACACTTTCGAGTGTTCGACGCAAGGCAAACACCACGGCCGGGTACCACCCGCGGCGCCCCGGCCCCGCCGACGAGGAGTCACAGTCATGCGCGCGATCCAGGTGGACGAGTTCGGCGGCCCCGACGTCCTGCGCCTCATCGAGGCCCCCGCCCCCGAGCCGGGCCCGGGACAGGTGAGCATCGATGTCGCCTACGCCGGCGTCAACTTCGCCGAGCTCAAGGCGCGGAGCAGCGGGTACCGGGTCCCCGCCCTCCCCTTCCGGCCGGGGCTGGAGGTCTCCGGGGTGATCCGCGCGGTCGGCCCGGAGGTGCCCGCCGAGTACGGGCTGCGCCCCGGGCTGCCGGTGGCCGCGATCACCCTGTTCGGCGGGTACGCCGAGGTCGCGGTGGTCGACGCCGGCCGGGTCTTCCCGCTCCCCGCCGGCGTCCCGCTGCGCAGTGCGGCCGCGCTGCCCGTCGTGCTGCCCACCGCCCGGGCGCTGCTGCACGAGGTCGGCCGGCTGACCCCCGGCGAGACCGTGCTGGTCCAGTCCGCCGCCGGCGGAGTCGGCGGCACGGTCGCGCAGTTGGCCAGGGCGGCGGGCGCCGCACGGGTCCTCGGCGTGGTCTCCAGCGCCGCCAAGGCCGAGTACGCCGAGCGGACCGGCTACGACCAGGTCTTCGTCGGCCCGGACTTCGCCGAGCAGGTCCGGAAGGCCACCGACGGCCGCGGCGTCGACCTGGCGCTCGACCCGGTCGGCGGCGACAGCCTGCGGCAGTCGCTGGCGGCGCTGACCCCGTTCGGACGCCTGGTCTCGTTCGGCAACGCGAGCGGGGAGCCGGACTGGCAGACCGGCCTGGCCGACCTGGTGCCCGGGCGCTCGGTCGCCGGGTTCTCCGTCTTCGGGCTCGCCCAGAGCGCCCCGGCCGCCCTGCGCGCGCTGGTCGAGGCCGCCTTCCGGCAGGCCGCCGACGGCGCCGTCGACCCGCTGATCAGCGCCGAACTCCCGCTGGAGCAGGCCGCCGAGGCGCACCGCCTGATCGAGAGCCGGAGCACCACCGGCAAGCTGCTGCTGGCGGTGGCACCGACGGCGGCGTGACGGCGCGCGGGCTTGGGCGTGTCTTTCGGATCACGTCGGGCGGGCGGGTCAGGGGCAGTGGCTGCCGCTCCAGCACGGGCTGTAGTCCGGGGCGGGGCGCAGGGTCGGCGTCGGGGAGGGCTGCGCCGGGGCGGGATCGTAACCGGCCGTCACCGTGATGGCCACGACCAGGCCGTGCACCGGGAAGGCGGCGGCCAGCGTGCCGGCGTCGACCGGCTGCCAGTCGAGGTAGTAGGACTCCCCGTCCCCGTAGTCGTGCCGCTGCTCCGGTGTCGGGAACGCGGGGGCCCGGTCGACCTCGACCTTGGCATCGGGCTGCGGGTTCAGCGGCCCCGCCGGACCGGAGCTGCCGGGCGCCGCCGGCTTGAAGCGGTAGTTCACCACCACCTGGCGGGGCAGCTCCGTGGTGGGAGTGGCCGACGGGGTGGGAGTGGCCGACGGGGTGGCGCTGCCGCCCGAGGGCTGCGGCCGGTCCCGCTGCTCGCGGGTGAACACGCCGACCAGGCCCGGGCCCCGGCTGTCCGGCCCGCCGTCGTCACCGTCCAGCGGCTGCCAGCCGGCGTCCAGGACCTGGTCGAGATCCGCCAACCGCTGCTGGAAGTCCCCGTCCAGCGCCGCGAAGTAGGTCACGCTCCGCCGGCAGAAGACCGGCTCCCAGCGCCTGGGCCCCCAGAGGCCGGGCTGCTCGCCGGTCTGGCAGACGTCGGAGACCGCCGTGCCCAGCGGCGTCGCCCACGGCAGCGCCGCCCGCACCCGCCCCAACTGCGCGTCCAGCTCGGCCGTGGCCTGCCCGTCGGCCGCCCGCCCGGTGGCCGAGCGCGCCGCCTTCGCGACGTCCGGCTTGGGATCCCCCTCGAACGCCGCGTACTGGTGCCACAGGTAGCCGGCCACCCCCGCGACCAGCATCAGGACGACGACCAGGCAGCTCAGGCACCCGCGGCGCCACTGCCGCTCCTGATCGGACATTCCCCCCACCCCCCAGTGGCCCTCCCGACACCTGCGGCCGGGAGATCCGGATGATCCTAGGGCCTGTCTGACAATTCGCGTCGGATCAGCGCGCGGCTCCCCCAGCCTTCGGCCGGGAGGTACCCCCATCACCCAGCCTGGCGGCTGGGTGGCGCCCGGCTGGGCGTGCCGGCGGATCGTCCTCGTACTGGGTCGTACTTGGATGATCCGCCGGTGCGTCCATGGGGGCACCTC
>NZ_JBNQTI010000105.1:0-31192 GCF_050325825.1 Kitasatospora sp. LaBMicrA B282 | reverse complement strand
TCGTCGTTGTCTCCACCTCTGTCTTCCCCCCACCCCTCCGTCCCCCCTTTTCTTCTGCCTCCTCCTTTGGGTGTTTTGTTCCCCCCCCACTCCCCCCCCCCCCCGACGCTGCGACCGCTCGCGGAGACTCAGCTCGCCTGGGGCAGCGGAGCCGAGCAGCATGGAGGTGTCGGGCGACACGACGACGGCCGGGTGCGGGGGCGGATGACCGTAGCGGAAGGGTGTCCCATGACGACGACGGCACGGACGGGACGGAACGGCGGCCGGTGGCTGCTGACGCTGGCCAACGCCATCACGGTGGGTGCTTCGGTGGCCGCGGACTGGAACGGCTCGCACGTCTTCAACAAGCGGTGGCCCGCGCACGCCCGCTTCCACGCCGTGGCCTCCCTCGCGACGACGGCTTCGCTGGCCGCGCTGGCGGTGGTGGCGGTGTGGACCGAGGCGGAGCCCGCGCCAGACCGCCGGGTGGCCGGGCGCGACCTGGCGGCGGCCGTCCCGGTGGCCTACTGGGGGGCGTTCTTCCCGGCGCTGCTGGTGCCCGGCACCGCGGTGGACGACCCGCCGCACCCGGTGGCCCGCGTCGCGGGCCTGCCGACCAACCTGCTGGGCGCCGGCGCCACCACGCTGACCGCCGTCGGTGGCTGGCTGCTGGACCGCCGGCTGCGCGGCTGACAGGTCGCCAGGCCCGGGTCGGCGGCCCGAACCCCGCACAGTGCACCCGCCCGGCCGCCCGCACCGCGTCGCTGCGGTGCGGGCGGCGGGCCGGCGCGGCCCGGTGGCGGGGATCAGCCCACCGGCGGCACGGTCTCGGCGGCCTCGTAGATCATGCTGCGGGTGGTGGCGTACTTGCGCAGTTCGGCCGCGTCCTCCGCGGCGGCCAGGCCCTCCGGCGAGTCGAAGGCGACCTTCAGGTCGGCCATGCTGTCCCAGGTCAGCTCGGCGATCAGGTGGAACGGCCGGTTGTCGCGCAGCGCCACGGCGTCGCGGCCGACGGTGTAGCTGCGCAGGCCCGGGAGGCGGTGGGCGAGCGGGAGGTGCACCTCGTTGTAGTGGCGGTCGAAGGCCTCCGGGTCGCTCGGGGCCTCGTACACGACGATGAGTCGGGCGGTCATGGTGATCTGCTCCTGAGGTGGTGACTGGTCGAGCGCCTCATGGTGCTCACCCGTACGTACCGGCGGGACTGCCCGAACTCATCGCTCGGGTTCGGGAAAGGGCGCGGCAAGGCTCGGCTCAGGCTCACGCCCAGGCTCAGGCTCACGCTCAGGATCAGCCGAGGTGCGGCGGCAGGTCGAAGGCCGTGAAACCGGCCGGGTCGGCGAAGGCGACGATGCTGGTGATCCGCCCGCCGGCCACGCCGAGCACCTGCAGGCTGTGCAGCCACGGCGCGCCGCCGCCGGCATCGGGGGCGTAGGCGGCGAGCGCGGGCTGGCCGTTGGCCACCAGCTCGCGCAGCACCCAGCCCGAGCCGCGCCGCCGGAAGACGTCCGCCATGAACACCTCGTAGTGCTCGGTGCCCCGGTACCAGAGCGGGACGGGCGGCATCTCCAGCACCGCGTCGGCTGCCAGCAGCCGGACCAGCCCCGGCACGTCGGCCGCCTCGAACGCCCGCACGTACCGCTCGACGACCGCCCGCACCTCGGGGTCGGCCGGCTCGCGGACCTCCCCCTCGTCCGCCGCGGCGACGGCGGACCGGGCGCGCTGCAGCGCGCTGTTCACGGCCGCCACCGTGGTGTCGAGCTGCTCGGCCACCTCGGCGGCGGAGAACGCCAGCACCTCGCGCAACACCAGCACCGCCCGCTGACGCGCCGGCAGCAGCTGCACCGCCGCCACCCAGGCCAGCCGTAGGTCGGCCCGCACCTCCGTGCCGGGGAACGGCTCCAGCCACGGCACCTCCGGCGCCGGCACCAGCGGCGTGCGCGGATCCTCGCCCACCGCCACCAGCCCCGACGGCAGCGCCCGCCGGGCACGCCCCTCCAGCGCCGTCAGGCACACGTTGGTCGCGATCCGGTAGAGCCAGGTCCGCACCGAGGCCCGCGCCGGGTCGTACCGCTCCCGCGCCTTCCAGGCCCGCAGCAGCGTCTCCTGCACCAGGTCCTCGGCATCGTGGTAGGAGCCGAGCATCCGGTAGCAGTAGGCCGCGAGTTCACCGCGGTACGGCTCGAAGTCCATGCCGCCCATCATGCCGCAGGCGAGTGACGCGGTGGCGGCTGACGAGACATCGGCTGACGGGGTGGCGGCTGACGGGACGTCGGCCGACGGTGCGGCAGGTCGACCGGCACGGGGTCGACGACTCGGCGGCCCCGGTGATCGCGCGCAGGACGCCGGGGATCAGGAGCATCCCGACCCGGACTCCGGTCGGCGAGCCTCGCCGACCCGACGGTCGACCGTCCTCAGCTCATCAGCTCAGGTGCGAAGTAGTCACGCAGTCGAGCGATCTTCCCGTCCCGGATGCGGAAGATCTGGACCAGCGACACGACCTGGTCCGCTTCGCCGTCCTCGCCGTCCTCGCCGTCCTCGCCGTCCGCGCCGTCACCGTCGAAGACCGTGTCGATCTCGGCGATGAACACGTCGGGATCGGCGGTGGTGTGCAGCACGTATCCGGACTTCTCGAGATTCGGCACCCGGCCGCCCGCCGCCTGCCGTGCGTAGTACGCCGCCATCGCGTCACGGATCTCCTCGCGGCCCACCAACCTCCTGGGGAAGCCGGCGTCGGCGGGCATGAGCGGCGCCTCGAAGACGCCGTCGGCGGTGAAGGCCGCGGCCAGGGCGTCGGCATTGCGGGTCAGGGCGCCGGCGTGGACGTAGTTCTCGAAGATCTGCTGCGGCGTTCGGGTCATGGCGGCCTCCCTGGACTCGGGCGAAGAGGGCACCATCATCCCCGGGGTGGGGCCGGGTCACGGCAACCGTGCCCCGGCCCACCCGACCGGTCAGTTCTCGGTGCTGCTGAGCTCGACCGCGGCGTTCTTGATCGCCTCGATGTAGTGCGCCGGAGGCTGCGGCATCTTCTCGGCCGGGTGCAGCATCAGCACCGACCCCATGATCCGGTCGCCCATGAAGAACGGGGCGGCGACCGAGTTCCAGCCCTTCATGCACTCCTGGTAGCCGATGGCGTAGCCCTCGTCCCGGATGTTCTGCAGGGAGTCCCGCAGGTCGTCGGGGTCGCGCAGGACGCCCGGTCCGGCCTCGGGGAGGACGGACTCGGCGATCACCTTCTCCTGGTCGCGCGCGGGCAGGTAGGCGAGGATGGCCCGGCCGCTGGCGCCGGTGCGCAGCGAGCGCGTGACTTCCAGGACCTCGCGGGTGCTCATGCCGAGCTCGTCGAGGGACGACTCACCGACCGCCATGGTCAGGCACTGGCGGCCGAGGCCGAAGATCGTCCGGGCGTAGAGGAAGATCAGCCCGTTGTCGGTGGCCCGGCGGGCCTCCTTGAGGACCTGGCGCATGAGGTCGAAGTCGACGGTGTCCGCGAGGGCCTGGATGCCGACCTCGCCCGCGGTGGGGGTGAGCGCGTACACGCCACGCTCGACGCGTTCGAAGTGCTTGGCGTACACGCCGGACTGGACTATGCGGCTGACGGTCGAGTCGTCCAGCCCGGTCTCCTCGGCGAGTTGGCCGATCCGCGCCTTGCCCCCGAGCTTGCTCAGGGCTGTCTGGACTCTGAAGACGCGATTGGCCAACGTCCCAGGTTCAGCCATTGCTCACCTCTGTGGTCGCCCCTGTCCCGACCGTCCGGCGCGGTCGGGACTCGCTCGCCTGTTTGACAGCGAGCGCCCAAGACTACCGGGTGATGTCGCGGGACTACCGGGTGGTGTCGATCAACAGCTTCCCGGTGGTGGTCCGGGACTCGATGTCGCGGTGCGCCTGGGCGGCGTCGGCGAGTCCGTAGGTGGCGCCGATCACGGGCTTGAGGTGGCCGCTACGGACCGAGCCGAAGAGCTGCTGCATGCTCATGGGCAGCGCCTGGCGGTCGGTGAAGAGGCTGCGCAGCCAGAAGCCGCTGACCGTGATGGAGCGCGCCAGCAGCGGGGCGACGGAGACCTGCGGGATCTGGCCGCCGGCGTAGCCGTAGACGACCATGCGGCCGCGGTGGCCGAGGGTGTCGAGCAGGGCATCGAACATCGGCCCGCCGGTCATCTCCAGGGCCAGGTGGACGTCGCCGCCGGCCGCCTCGCGCACCCGCTGGGCAAGGCCCTCGGTGCTGGAGGAGTCGAGGGCGACGTGGGCGCCGAGGTCCAGGGCGGCCGCGCGGCGTTCCTCGGTGGAGGCCAGCGCGATCACCTTGGCCCCGATCTGGCGCGCGAGCTGGACGGCGATCGTTCCCACGCCCCCGCTCGCGGCGGGGATGACCACGGTCTGGCCCTCCTGGAGCCCTCCGCTGGTCAGCAGGATGTGCCACGCACTGTTCCCCTGCAGGGCCAGCGCCGCGGCCGTGTCGTCACTGATGTCGTCGGGGATCTCCCACATGAGCCCCTTGCGCACCAGGGCCTTCTCCGCGTAGCCGCCCCCGCTGGGCAGCGCGACGACCCGGCGGCGGCTGCTTCCGTCGCCCACCGTGCCGACGACCTCGTTGCCCGGCGTGTAGGGCAGCTCGAGGTCCTGGAGGTAGGAGTTCTGGCGCGCGTGGACGTCCGCGAAGTTGACTCCGGCTCGGGTGACGTCGACCACAACGCTCGTGCCCTTGGGCGTGGGGTCCGGTATCTCCGCGAGCTCGAGGACCTCCGGGCCCCCGAAGCTCTTCATGACGATGGCGCGCACGCCTCTCCCCGGTGTCGATGTGTGTGAGAGCACCAGGCTAGGACATCGCCCCCGCGGGTTGACGCGCAGGTTCGGGTACGAGGCGCGTTTCTCGCGCGGCGAGGATCCGGTGCCGGCGTTTCTCACGTGGCGAGAAACGATCTTGGCGTTTCTCGCCACGTGAGAAAGCGGCGGGCCGTTCTCTCGCCGTTTGAGAAATTGCCGAAACCGGCTGCCTGAGATTCGCCGCTGCGCTCCTCCCGGCATCGGACGAATTCCCTCGTGAAAGCCCTCGGAAGGTCCTTTTTGGGCTTTGACCGGGGGCCTGCTTTCTCATACAGTCACTGCCGACGCACGACGGGTCGGTAGCGCGGGAACAGGGGACTCGCGCTGCCGACCGTGTCGTGCGCCGACTGCGGACGTGCTACTGGAGGGGAGCAGCACGTCGACTTCGCGCCGAGGAACAGGGCGTGGCGGAACGGCGCACGGAGAAACCGGGCGTGGCAGAACAGGGCGCGGTCGGTGAAAGTCGCGCCGCCGAGGCGGGCGTCGCCCGCAAGGGTCACGTCCGGTGATTACGGCATCGGCGGTGAAGGTCGACGTCTCGACGCATCCGTGGCGAATCCGGCGGACGCGCGGGCATGGACGTCGAGCTCGGCGAGAAAGCGGCCGACGTCAGGCCGGAGCACCGTTGATGGCGCCGCCGATGGGCGGCGATGCCGGTGCCGGCCCCCGCTGCGCACCCTCGGGTGTCGGCGAACCGATTGCTGACGGACCGTCAGATCAGCACAATGGTGCCCCGACTCGAGCCATCCAGGGGGATCGCCATGCCCGACATCTCGTACCCCGCAGAGCTGCTGATCAAGAACGCGGTCAAACAGCGGGTGTGGCGGCGCTCCGGCATGTCGCTGCTGGTCGCCGTGGTGGGCCTGCTGGGGGTGCTCGCGCTCGGCCTCGCGATGGTGATCGGCGCCCAACCGCGCCCGAACGACACCTCAGCGCCGAGCTGCGGCGGCCAGACGATGAACACGGACCAGGTCTGCGACGAGTACACCAACGGCATCCGCACCAGCACCTCCTACTACCAGGACATGGTCGACGAGCGGAACCACGGCGACACCGGGGTGGTCGTGGCCGGGGGCGTGGCCACCGCGGCCGCCCTGCTGGCGGCGATCCCGCTGCTGCGCGCCTACAACCCCAGGAAGCCGTGGGGTGCACCGCTCCCCCTGCTCTGCCCCCGGTGCGGCGGGCCGCACCTGCGGGAGAAGACGATGAGCCACAGCATCACCGTGGGCCGGATCAAGACCACCTACCGGGGCACCGTCACGCTCTGCACCCCCGACTGCGGCTTCACCACGGCGCGCCGGCCCGACCCGGTCACGCCCAAGCAGCGCAGGAGCACGCCGCAGCAGGACCGGAAGCCACCACGGCGGTACGGACCACGGCACTGAGCGACCGTCAATGGCGCCGGACGGCCTGTGCCTCGGCGCGTTCCACCGTCGCCCGCCCGTAGACGTGGACCAGGGCCAGGTGGAACAGCGCCGGGGCCACCGGAGCCCAGCGGTGGATGCGCTCCGGGTGCAGCAGGTACGTGGCCACCGTCGCCGCCCGGAACGGGACGTAGTCGAAGCTCTGGTGCTCCCATCGGTCGGCGACCCCCCGGCTCAACCGGGCCCCGAGCCCCTGCTGGGTCAACTCGTTCAGGCGCGCGTAGAAGTGGGCGCTCCACTGGCGCTTCTCCACGTCCAGCACGAAGGCCAGGAGCACCAGCGAGTACTCGTGCGGCTCCAGGGACAGCTCCTCCCGCATGCCGCGCTGGGCGACCGCGTGGAGGACCGGTGCGCTCCGGCCGGCGGAGTCGATGTGCCGGGACACGCCCTCGTTGACGGAGGAGTTCCAGGAGCCCGGCGCCATCCGGACCCGGTCGCTGCGCCGGCTGACCACCAGCATGTCGTCGGCGGTCACCACAGCTATGTTGACGCCCAGGCTGCACTGCAGGAACGCCGGCGCCTCGAGCGGGTGGTCGGGGTCGAGGTGGCGGGAGCGCAGCGTGCTCCCGCCGGGCAGCCGGCGGTCGAGCTGCTGGGCGGCGAGGAAGGTGTAGTAGTCGGTGGGCCGCAGCCGCAGGCGGATTTCCGGGTGCTCCTCGACGGGTGTCCGGGTGATGTCGAACGACTCGACCGCGTACCTGGGACCGTTCCAGATCGGCGTCCGTCCCTCCGCCCGGAGTCGCTCGCTCTCCGCCTCGATCTCGTCCCACCAGTGCGCGATCTCCGCGGGCAGCGTGGTCTGGCCGTCGAGCACCTGGATGTGCACGCCCTCGGGCGGGATGGGCGCTTCACCGTCGCCCTCGACGATCAGCGCCGAAGTGCGGAGCGGGCCCAGCGAGAAGGTCGTCCACGAGGGACTGAGCTCCCCCCGGGGCCGCAGGCTCCGGACCGCACCGAACCAGCGCCTGCGCATCCTGAACCACGCGTCCTGCAGGGGTTGCTGGAACAGCACTGCGAACAGCATCCCGATCACGGCCCCGGCAACGCCGTTCACCACGTCCAATCCGCCCATGCAGCGGAGCGTAGCGGCGGCGGCCGGGGCTCGGGCGATCTTCGCCGTTCCGTTACCGGGGGTGCTCGGCGCTGCGATCGGGAGCGCGGAGGGCGTCGACGGCCAGGCGGGCGGTGGTGCCGATGACGGCGTCGGCGGCGGGGAGGGTGAGGGCGGTGCCCGCGGCGCGGGTGAAGACGGCGACGGCGTAGCGGCCGCCGTCCGGATACTCCACGACGCCGACCTCGTGACGCAGGGTCGGCAGGGTGCCGGTCTTACCGGAGACCCGGACGTCGTCGAACGGGAAGCCGGAGGCCAGCCGGTGCGGCCAGACCTGGCGGCCGAGCAGGCGGCGCAGGTCGGCGCCGTGGTCGCCGGGGCAGGCTTCGCCGTGCCAGAGGGCGGCCAGCAGGGCGGTCATCTCGCGGGCGGTGCTGCGGTTGGTGAAGGCCGGGTCGAGGACCCGCAGCCGGGCCAGGACGGCGGGCTCCAGCAGGGCGCGCGGGCCGGCGGGGCCGGCATCCTCGGCCAGGGCGGCGTACAGGTCGCGGACCGTGTGGACGGCGACGGTACGGGTCAGGCCCAGCTGGGTCATGGTGCGGTTGACCGTGTCCAGGCCGACTTCCTGCCACAGCAGGTCAGCGGCGGCGTTGTCGCTGACGGCGACGGTCAGGTAGGCGAGGTCGCGCAGCGAGAGCCTGGCCGCGTCGAGCATGACGGCCAGTCCGGTGGTGCCGGTGGTGCGGCCGGCTGCGGGGACGTCCAGCTGCCGGGTCAGGTCGATCCGGCCGGCTGCCGCCTCCCGGAAGAGCGTGGTGAGTAGGCAGAGCTTGTGGACGCTCGAGGTGCTGACCGGTGTGTCGGCGCCCAGGGCGACTTCGGCGCCGGTGTCGAGGTCGCGGGCGTGGAGCAGCCCGCTGACGCCCGCGTCGGCGAAGGCTGCGGCGATCCGGGTGCTCGCGGTGTGCTTGCTCGTCGTGCTGTGCTTGCTGGTCGAGCGGTCGCTGCTCACAGCGGGAACTCCGATGCTGGCCTGGGGAAGAGCGGACGGTCCGGCAGTCGGGTCAGCAGACCGCCGTGTTCGGTCAGCGCCGTGTGGGCGGCCTCGCTGAACAGCCGGGCGGCCGGGCCGTGCCGCCCGGCGGGCCAGGCCGTGGAGGTGCGCCAGGTCAGCGGAGTGCCGGTCAGCGGACGCCACACGGTGCCGGGCGGCGGTGCGGTCTGCGGGACGAGGGCGACGGCGGCTCCGGTGAGGACGAGTGCACCGGCGATGTCCGGGCCGGCCCGGTCCAGGACCTCCGCCGGTGTGCAGCCGTGCCGCGCCAGGGTGGTGAGCATCTCGTCGTGGAGCGCCGGGGCGGTGGAGCGGGCGGGCAGCACCAGGCGGCGGCCGGTGAGCTCGGCCAGGGCCAGCTCCCGGTGGTGGGCGTGCGGGCTGTCGGCGGCGAGCAGCACGCCCAGCGGCTGGTGCAGCAGCGGCCCGAAGCGGAGTCCGGTCGTCGGGCAGGGGTGGCGCACGATCGCGATGTCCGCGGTGTGCTGGGTGAGTTCGCGGACCACGGCTGCCACCGGAAGCTCCCGCAGGTCGAGTCGGGTGCCCGGGGAGGCGGCCTGGAAGCCGGTGAGCAGCGCTGCCAGTGCGGTCGGCCCGAGATCGGGCGGCACGGCGGCGCGCAGGGTGCCGGCCCGCCCGGTCCGCAGGTCGGCAGCGGTCGCCAGCAGGCGGGCGGTGGACTCGATCAGTTCCTCGGCCGCGGTCAGCAGCACCCGGCCCGCCGGGGTGAGGACGGCGCCGCGGGGGCCGCGGTCGAAGAGGGCGACGTCGAGTTCGCGCTCCAGGCGCTGGATCCGCTGGGAGAGCGAGGGCTGGGCGATCCGCAGGCGTGCGGCGGCGCGGCCGAAGTGGCCTTCCTCGGCAACGGCGCGGAAGTAGTGGAGGTGCCGCAGCAGGTCCATGAACGGCAATGATAGGCAGAACGCAATCGCTCCTTTCACCATCATGGTCTTGGACCGGGGTGCTGACCGACTGCTTGGCTGGGCACGGGCCGGCCCGCGGGCGGCGGCCCTGGCCGACTCGGCCCCGTGGCCCGACTGTTGAGGAGATCCCGATGCCATCACCGTTCCGGCAAGTCCGTCAGAACGAGGCGGGAGGAGGATCGTTGTCCCGGCGCCGGCTGCTCGGCGCCTCGGTGACGGGCACCGCGGCCCTCGCCGGCGGGGGAGCCGTGGCCGGCACGTCCTTCGCCGCCACCGCCGCGCAGGCGACGGGCCCGCGGCGCCGCCGGCTCGACGAGCCGGGGTCCTCGGGAGTGCGGCTGCGCTGGCTGGGCAACAACGGCTGGGAGATCTCCTTCGGCGCCGAGGAGAAGCCCACCACGATCCTGATCGACCCCTGGATCACCCGCTTCCACACCGGCACCTACACCCCGCAGGGCGCCGACCCCACCACCCCGATCACCGTGGACACCGGCCTGATCGACGGCCTCGGGCTGCGGGCCGACCAGATCCTGGTGACCCACGGCCACTACGACCACCTCCCCGACGTCCCGTACCTCGCCGCCCGCACGGGTGCGACCGTGCTGGGCACCGAGACGCACGTCAACCTGCTCACCGCGCTCGGCGCGCCCGAGGAGCAGCTGTCGGTCGTGCACGGCGGCGAGTACCTGCAGTTCGACGGCTACACCATCCAGGTGATCAACTCGGTGCACTCGATGACCGGGCCGCGCAGCCGGGTGCCGTTCCCGGGCACCCGGCCCGGGTCTCCCCCGCCCCGGCCGCAGGTGATCTCGGACCTGGTGGAGGGCGGCACGCTCGCCTACCTGATCACGATCGGCGACCGGCTCGGCATCCTCGACCACGGCGGCGCCAACTACGACGCCCACCAACTGGCCGGGCTCACCCCGGACGTGCTGCTGGTGCAGCCCGGCGGCGCCTCGGTGCCGGAGTACGTCCCCAGGCTGCTCGACGTGCTGGACCATCCGCCGTACGTCATCCCCACCCACTGGGACGACTTCGACCAGCCGCTCGGCCGACCCGCCCGTGACTGGGGCGGCCTGGACGCACTGGAGACCGCCGTCCGACGGGCCAGCCCGGCCGCCCGGTTCGTCCGGCTCGACCACCTGGAGACGTTCACCCCGTGACCGTCGACCGCGCAGCGATATCAGGAGCCCGGGGTCACCGCGCCGGCAGGCCCGTGCGCTGCTGGGCCGCGCGTGACACCGCCGCGGGGATCGGGTGCTCGCCCGCCGCGAGTTCCAGGACGAGTCCGGCCGTGGCGGGGGTGTCGAGCAGCGCGACCAGGACCCCGGCGACGTCGTCGCGGGTGACCTCGCCGATGCTCCGCTCGGCGGTCAGGCGGACCGTGCCGCTGCCCGGCTCGTTCGTCAGGGCAGCCGGGCGCAGCACGGTCCAGTCGAGGTCCTGGGCCATGAGGTGCTCGTCCGCGGCGGTCTTGGCGTCGACGTAGGCCGCCCAGACCTCGTCGGCGTGGGCCGGGGGCGGGCTGCCCGCACCGCGGGTGGAGACCATCACGTACCGGCGCACCCCGGCCCGCAGCGCCGCCTCGGCGAGCAGCACGGCGGCCCGGTGGTCGACGGTGTGCTTGCGGGCGGCCCCGCTGCCCGGCCCGGCCCCGGCGGCGAAGACCACGGCGTCCGCGCCGGACAGCACCGCGGCGACGTCCTCGCACGAGGCCTGCTCGAGGTCGCGGAGCACGGGCTGGATGCCGTCCGCCAGCAGCTCGGGGCCGTGGTCCGGGTTGCGGACGAGGCCGATGACGCGGTCACCGCGGGCCGCGAGCAGCCGGCCCAGGCGCCGGGCGATCTGGCCGTGGCCACCGGCGATCACGATCTTCATGCAACTCTCCTCGGGGCGGAAGAACCAGGATGGAGCGGGTGGAGCGGGTCGGAGCGGGTCGGAGCGGGTCGGAGCGTCAGAAGGCGATGCGGACCTTCAGCGCCTCGCGGTCGTGCATGGCGCGGTAGCCGGCGGGCACCCCGTCGAGGCCGACGGTGCGGTCGAAGACCAGGCCCGGATCGATCGCGCCGGACAGGACGTCCGGCAGCAGCTCGGCGATGTAGGCGCGGGCCGGGGCCACCCCGCCGCGCAGCGAGACGTTCCGGTCGAACATCTGGCCGATGTCGACTCCGGCACTGCCACCATGCGGCACGCCCACGTAGCCGACCGCACCGCCGTCGCGGGCGATCGAGATCGCGGTGCGCATCGACTGCTCGGTGCCGACCGCCTCCAGCACCGCGTGGGCACCCTGACCGCCGGTCAGCTCCCTGACCGCCTCGATCGCCGCCTCGCCGCGTTCGGCCACCACGTCGGTGGCGCCGAAGGTGCGGGCGATCGCGGTGCGCGCCTCGTGCCGGCCGAGCGCGATGATCCGGCCCGCGCCGAGCCGCCGGGCGGCGAGCACGCCGCACAGGCCGACCGCGCCGTCGCCGACCACGGCAACGGTGGCGCCCGGGCGCACGCCCGCCGCCACGGCCGCGTGGTGGCCGGTGCTCATCACGTCGGACAGGGCGAGCAGACCGGGCAGCAGCTTCTCCTCGCCGGCGGTCTCCTTGGGCAGCTGCACCAGGGTGCCGTCGGCGAACGGCACCCGCACCGCCTCGCCCTGGCCGCCGTCCGACCCGACACTGCCCCAGAACCCGCCCTGCGGGCACGAGGTGTGCAGGCCCTCGCGGCAGAAGTCGCAGGTGCCGTCCGACCAGACGAACGGGGCCACCACGAAGTCGCCGGGCCGGAAGTCCCGCACCTCGGCGCCGACCGCCTCGACGATGCCGAGGAACTCGTGGCCGATCCGCTGGCCGGCCTCCCGGGCGGCGACGCCGCGGTACGCCCACAAGTCGCTGCCGCAGATGCAGGCGTTGACCACCCGCACCACGGCGTCGGTCGGCCGCTGCACGACCGGGTCGGGCACCTCCTCGATCCGGATGTCGTCGGGGCCGTGGATCACGGTGGCGCGCACGGAACTCTCCTGGCACTTGACGGGGCCCGGCCTCGCTCGGGGCCTGGGCTGGAGCAGCCAGGGTCGCCGGGCACCGGCCCTCGCGTCCAGCTACATCTCCTACAACATGCCTTTAAGATGAACTGATGCTCGATGTGCGACGACTCGTTCTGCTCCGCGACCTGGAGGTGCACGGCACGGTGACCGCCGTGGCCGAGCTGCACCGCGTCACCCCCTCCGCCGTCTCCCAGCAGTTGCGGCTGCTGGAGGAGGAGACCGGCGCCCGCCTGCTGGAACGCACCGGCCGCTCGATCCACCTCACGGCCGCGGGCCGTCGGCTGAACCGGGACACCGAGCACGTGCTCGCCGCGCTCGAACAGGCCCGCCTCCGCCTGCACACCGAGGCCGAGAAGCCCGCGGGCCCCCTCCGTTTCGCCTGCTTCCCCAGCGCCCTCACCCTGGTGGCCGCACCGCTCGGCCGGGCCCTGGAGAGCACCCATCCGGAGGTCCAGCTGCACATCACCGAGGCCGAACCCGAGGCCGCCGTACGACTGCTGCTCCAGCGCCGGGCCGACCTCGCCCTCGTCTACCGGTACGACAACCTGGCCACGCCCCCGCTCACCGGCGTGACGACCTGGACGTTGCGCACCGATCCGCTGGTCGCCGTCCTGCCCCGCGACCACCCCGCGGCCCGGTCGACCGACTCACCCGTCGCCCTGCGCGAGCTCGCCGACACGCGGTGGACCACCGCCCCGGCGCAGACCGCCTGCGGCGACGCCGTCCTCCAGGCCTGCCGGTCGGCCGGGTTCACTCCCCAGGTGCGGAACGTCTGCACCGACTTCTCCGCCATGATCGCCCTCGCGGCGAGCGCCGGCCACGCCGCCCTGATCCCCCGGATGGCCGCCACCCGGCTCCCGCCCGCGCTGGTCGCCCGACCGGTGACCGACGGCACCCTCGCCCGCACGATCGAGATCGCCGCCCGCCCGGACGCGGCGCACGAACCCGCGATCGCCGCCTGCCTCGACACGCTGCGCACGCTGCTGCCCTGACCGAGGCGACGGCGGAGACTGCGATCAGTCCAGGTCGTACGCGGTGTCGTGCTTCGGTTGGTACAGGCCGACCGTGCCCGCGCCCGGCACCGCCAGGGTGGTGACCAGTCCCCAGCGCTGGTCGGTGATCTCCGCGGTGAACTCGACGCCCTTGGCCGTCAGATCCGCGACCGTGGCCGCGAGGTCGTCGCACATCAGGAAGAGCTCGGCGCGGCCGACGGTGTCCGGATCGGTCGGGTGGACGGCCATTTCGGCGGGCGGGGACTTGAAGATCAGCCAGCCACCGCCGGCGTCGACGTACGGGAACTCCAGCACCTCGCGGAAGAAGGCGCGCGCCGCCTCGGCGTCGCTGGCGTAGATGATCGTGTGTGCACCGGTGATCACCCTGCGCAAGCTACCAGATCATCGGGCGTCGGCGCCGAGCCGGCGGCGCGGCGCAGTGCGGCGGTGTGGCGCAGTGCAGCGGTGTGGCCGCAGTGCGGCGGTGCGTCAGGGCAGCAGGACCGCCTTGCCGTGGTTGCGGTGGGCCTCCAGGTCGGCGTGGGCCTGCGCCGCCTCCGCCAGCGGGTAGGTGCGCCAGACCGGCACGATGAGCGCGCCGGCGGTGGCCAGCCGCACCAGCTCCGGCAGGGCGTCCTCGCTCTGCTCGGCGGCACCGGCGCTGAAGCGCACGCCGTGCTGCGCCGCGGACATGTCGGCGATCGTGATCACCCGGCCCGGGTCGCCGGTCAGCGCGACCGAGTCGGCGAGCACGCCGGCGCCGGCGGCGTCGAACACGAGGTCCACGCCGCCCGGGGCGGCGGCCTGCACCCGCTCCACCCAGCCCTCGCCGTAGCGGACCGCGGTGGCGCCGACCGCGTTGACGCGTGCGACGTCCCGCTCGCCGACGGTTCCGACGACGGTGATGCCGCGGGCGACGGCCAACTGCACCGCGATGAAGCCGACGCTGCCGGCGGCGCCGTGCACCAGCAGGGTCTGACCCGCCCGCACTCCCAGCTGCCCGAGCACCCGGGCCGCGGTCCGACCGACCGTGACCAGCGAGGCGGCGACCTCCCACGACAGGCCCGCGGGCTTGGCCACCGGCCGCTCGAGCAGGGCGTACTCGCCGTAGCTGCCGCCGGCGGTGCCGCCGAGCACCTCGTCCCCCACCGCCGCGGCCGCTCCCTCACCGACCGCCTCGACGGTGCCGGCAGCGTCCAGGCCGGGGACCACCGGGAAGTGGGCGGGGACGGCCTTGGCCATCGTGCCGGAGCGGATCTTCAGGTCGAGCGGGTTCACCGAGGCGGCCCTGACCCGGATCCGGACCTGGCCGGGTCCCGGTTGCGGCACGGCGACCTCGGACAGCCGTAGGACCGCGGGCGTGCCGTACTCGGAGAAGGTGATGGCATTGGACATGGGGGACTCCCGAATGGGGACGGTGGCGGACGGAAGGTCACGCGTTCTGACTCACTGTGCGGCCGGGACGGCCGTCCGCACTGGTGGCCACGCCGGTCAGGCGGTGGCCGGTCAGGCGGTGAGCGCGGGGTAGTCGGTGTAGCCGCGGTGGTCCCCGCCGTAGAAGGTGGACGCGTCCGGGGCGTTGAACGGACCGCCCGCGGCGAGACGGGCCGGCAGGTCGGGGTTGGCCAGGAAGAGCGCGCCGTAGGCGATCATGTCCGCCGTGCCGTCCTCGACCAGCTTCAGCTCCGCGGGGCCGGTGACCTCGGGGTGGGTGAACGGGTTGAGGACGAAGGTGCCCGGCCAGGACTTGCGCAGCCGCGTGGTCAGCGCGCGGTCCGGGCCCTCCATCAGGTGCAGGTAGGCCAGGTCCAGGCCGGCGAGCTCCGCCAGCAGCGCCTCGTACACCTCGGCCGGGTTCTCCTCGGCGATGTCGTTGAACGGGTTGCCGGGCGAGATCCGCAGACCCACCCGGTGCCCGCCGATCGCCTCGGCCACGGCTGAGGCGACCTCGACGGCGAAGCGGATCCGGCCCTCGACCGTGCCGCCCCAGGCGTCGCTGCGCAGGTTGGTGTTGGGGGCGAGGAACTGGTGGATCAGGTAGCCGTTCGCGCCGTGGATCTCCACGCCGTCGAACCCGGCCGCCACCGCGGCCCGAGCCGCGTCGGCGAAGTCGGTGATCGTCTGCCGGAGCTCCGCCTCGCTCAGCTCCTTCGGCGTCACGAAGTCCTTCGGCCCCTCGTGGGTGTAGACCCGGCCCTTGGCGGCGACCGCCGACGGCCCGACCGGGACCAGGCCCTCGGGCAGCAGGCTGGGGTGGCCGACCCGGCCGGTGTGCATCAGCTGCGCGAAGATCACTCCGCCCTCGCGGTGGACGGCGTCGGTCACCGTCCGCCAGGCCGCCACCTGGCCCGGCGTGTGCAGGCCGGGGGTGTCGGGGTAGCCCTGGCCGACCGCGGAGGGCTGGATGCCCTCGGTGACGATCAGCCCGGCGCCGGCGCGCTGCGCGTAGTAGGTGGCCATCAGCTCGGTCGGCTCCGCGCCCGGCCCGTACGCGCGGCTGCGGGTCATCGGCGCCATTGCGATGCGGTTGGACAGGGGCTTGCCGCCCAGCACGATCGACTCGAAAGCAGTGGTCATGATCTCTTCCCTCGGTTGTGGATCGGCGGTGACTCCGACGCATCCAACGTAGCAAGTACCTGTCCGAACAAGTAAATGCTCGAGGGGCATTCCCCGGGCGTCATGTGACGCACATCACGCAGCTTTAACAGGCGAATCGCGACGAGAGCGCGGGTAACGCCCTCGCGAGTCCGCGTAGCGCGGTAGCGTTGGTTGATCGACCAGGGAAGCGAGGAAGCGATGACGGAGTCCACGCCGGCAGCCGGGCACCAGGTCAGCGTTCCGGTGCCGGCCGCGGCCGGCGGCGGTCCGATCAGCCACGCGATCTTCCGCCTCGCCCGGCTGCACCGCATGTACGCCGGGCAACTGCTGCGCCGCATCGGCCTGCACCCCGGCCAGGAGCTGGTCATGATGCACCTGTGGGAACTCGGCCCCCAGCGCCAGACCGACCTGGTGCGGCTGCTGGACTCCGACGCCGCCACCATGACCCGCACCATCCAGCGCCTGGAGCAGGCCGGATTCGTCCGCCGCCGCCCCTCCCCCACCGACAGGCGGGCCTCGCTCGTCGAACCCACCACCGCCAGTCACGCCCTGCGCCGCGAGGTCGAGCAGAGCTGGAGCCAACTCGAGGAGCTCGTCGCGGCCGGGCTGACCCCCGACGAGCGCACCGAGGCCCTGCACACCCTGGAACGCCTGGAGCAGAACCTCCTCCAGGCCGCCGACCCGGTGGAGTGAACCCCGGCTACCGGCCGGGCGGGTGACCCGGTCTCACATCTGGCGGATCCGGGCGTGCAGGTGCATGTCGTGGCGGCCGTCGTCATGGACCGCGGCACTGCGCTTGGTGCCTTCGAGCAGGTAGCCGGCCTTCAGGGCAACGCGGCAGGAGGCCTGATTACGCGTCGAATGGTCCAGCTGCAGGCGGTGGAAGCCGATCTCGTCCAGGGCCCAGGCCGAGAGCGCCGTCACGGCGCAGGTTGCCACGCCGGCACCGCGGGCCGCCGGGAGCACCCAGTAGCCGACACCGGCGACGCCGTCGTCGAAGTCCCAGCCGCGCAGGGCGATCCGGCCGAGCACGTCGCCGTCGGTCCGGGCGATGGCCCAGTGGCCGCCCTTCTCGCGTTCCCAGTCCCGGTGGTAACCGGCGAACCAGTCCTGGACGTCGGCCTCGCAGCGCGGGCGACGCGTGTGCCAGCGGCGGATCTCCTCGTCCTGGTAGGCCGCCAGGAACGCCGGAGCGTCAGCGGGTTCCCAGGGCCGCAGCACCAGGCCCAGGGCGGCGCGCAGGACAGGCTGCGGGGAACGGGAGATCACCCCGGAGGGCACGGCGGGCGGGGTCGAGAGTGCGCGGGTCACGAACCATGATCACCCCCAGCGCCCGTCGATGTCACCCCTCCCTTTCAGACGCTTCCCGCTGGGCACCCGGGCCGGGGGCGAGGAACTCGCGGACCCCGAACAGCGCCAGGATCACGACGGCGAACCAGAAGACCACGACGCCGGTCGGATCGTCCCAGGCGAGAAAGACCGCGGAGGCGCCCAGCAGGATCACGATCCCGATCAGGCGCTTGAACCGGGCGACGAAGGGGCCGACCGGGCCGGCCCGGAAGCCGGCCGACTCCGCCACCGACCGGACCCCCGCGATCGCGGTGCCGCAGGCGCTCCGGACGGTCCTCGCGGCGCGTGACGGGCCGACGAAGAAGGCCCCGAGGGCGACCAGGACCGCAAGCGCCCCCACCGACCGCACCGCGTTGCGCAGGTAGTGCACCAGCGCGTCGTACACGGCGCCGGCCGCGCCCGACGAGACACCGGCCGGCAGGTGGTCGAGGAAGAAGGAGCGGAAGACGGCCAGCGCCACGCCGAGCACCAGCATCGCCGCCGCGACGCCGAGGGCGGCCCCGCACAGGGCCCGGCGGCGGTTCGCGGCGAGGAGGACGCCCGCCGCGGCGACCAGTGCGGCGACCACCGGGACCCAGACGCCGAGGAGTTGCAGCAGCCGGAAGCCGGACCTGACCTTCGCGAGGTCGGGCGAGGCGAAGACCGTGAACTGGGTGTGGACGGTCGGGATCCGGCCGGCGAGGGTGAATCCGGAGTCCACCAGCTGGGTCTTGACCCGGTCGACGGCCGGGCCGACGTCGATGGTGACCTGGTCGTCGGTGAGCTGCACGGCTCCGCCGCCCTGTCCGGTCAGCGCCTTGACCAGCGCGGCGTGGCCCGTGCGGAGGGCGCCGGTCCAGACGTCGGCGAAGGCGTCGCTGCTGACGACGCTGTCGGCCGCCCCGCCCACCAGGGCGGTCAGGCCGTTGCCGATCGGCCCGCTGAGCGAGCCGATCAGCGCGGCCGCCTGCGGGGGCACGCCGGGCTGGGCCGCGGCCTGCGCGAGCTGGTTCACCACGGCGGGCACGTCGATCTGCTCCAGCACCGCCTTGCTGACCCGGTCGGACACCGCGCTCTGCACCTGGGGGTCGCGCGCGAGGGGAGCCATGGTCGCGACGAACCGGTCGGTGTCCGTCACCTCGTCGCTGAGCCAGACGGCGAGCACCGCCAGCAGGGAGAGCACCGAGGCCAGGACGATCAGCAGGACCGCGCCCGTGCTCCGCAGCCGGTGGTGGCGCGGCGCGGGCGGGCCGGACGCCGCTTCGAGCTCCGCGACCCGGCGGCGGAGCGCGGCCAGCTCCGCCGCTTCGTCCGGCGCGGGACCGGGATCGGGCTCGGGATCGGTGGACGGCATGTGCTGGTTCCTCACCCTGCTTCCGGCTGCGGAACGGCCGCCCCGGCAGGGGCGGACCGCAGGTCCAGCAGAACCCGGCAGCCGACCACCGACGACCGCTGTTCCCCCAGCCGGGGCAGGCGGACCTCCGCGCCGGTGACCCGGGCCGCCACCGGCCGGCTGCTCCGGCCGGATCCGCCGGTCAGGCGTGTTCCTGCCGCGCGTCACCCGGGGTTCCCGTAGCGTCGACGCACCAGAGGGCTCTGCGGTGCGATTGGGGATCCATACCGTGACCAGCGCGAGTGAGCGGCGGCAGCCGGCCGGGTGGGCGGGGCGCGCGTGAGCGACACCACCTGGACGGGCGCGGTGGTGGCCGGGGTCGTCGCGGGCTACGCGCTGGTCTCCCGGCGGCTGGCCGGGACGCCGGTGTCCGCCCCGATGGTCTTCACCGCGCTCGGGATCCTGATCGGTCCCGCCGCCCTCGGTCTGGTGAGCCTGCAGCACGACAAGGGGCCGCTGCTGACCCTGGTGGAGGCCGCCCTGGCGCTGGTGCTGTTCACCGACGCCACCACGGTCCGCCTCGCCGACCTGCGCAGCGGCGGCGCGCTGCCCGGGCGGCTGCTGGCCATCGGGCTGGTGACCACCATCGGAGCGGGGTGGCTGCTGGCCTGGCCACTGCTGCCGGGCCTGACCGGCTGGGAGATGGCACTGGTGGGCGCGCTGCTGGCCCCCACGGACGCCGCCCTGGGCAAGGACGCGATCTCCGACCCACGGGTCCCGGCCGTGGTGCGTCAGGGACTGAACGTGGAGAGCGGGTTGAACGACGGCATGGTGCTGCCGTTCTTCGTCCTCTTCCTCGCGGCCGTTCCGGGCACCTCCTACGCGCAGGAGAGCGCGTCCGGGGCGTTCCTGCACGCGCTGCTGCTCAGCACCGCGCTCGGTCTGGCGGTCGGCGGGATCGGCGGACAGCTGCTCCGCCTGGCGCTCGCCCGCGGCTGGATCACCCCGGAGTGGCGCCGGCTGTACGTCCTGGCCGCGGCCGCCGGGGCGTACACGCTGTGCGTGGTCACCCACGGCAGCGGGTTCATCGGTGCCTGGGTGGCGGGGTTCGCCTTCGCCGCCGTACTGCGGCGCGGCGCGTCCGCGCCGCAGGGGGCGCAGTCGCGGGCGGCGGAGACGGCGCAGGCCCGGGCGGCGGTGGAGGCGGAGCTCGAGGAGACCACCGAGCTGGCCGAGTACCTGGGCAGCCTGCTGGCCATGCTGAGCTTCCTGTTCTTCGGTGCCGTGCTGCTCGGCCCCGCGCTGGAGCACCTCGGCTGGCGGATCGTCGGGTACGCCGTGCTCAGCCTCACCGTCGTCAGGATGGTCCCGGTCGCGCTCGCCCTGGTCGGCAGCGGGTTCCGGCCGCCGACGGTGGCGTACCTCGGGTGGTTCGGGCCGCGCGGGCTGGCCTCGGTGGTGTTCAGCCTGCTGGTCGCCGAGGAACCCGTCCAGGGCGTCGAGCTGATCAGCCGGGTGGTCGCGGTCACCGTCGGTCTCAGCGTGCTGCTGCACGGGCTGTCGGCCGGCCCGCTCGCCGCCCGCTACGGCCGCTGGTACGGGCGGGCCGCCGCCGCGCGGCCACTGCGGGAGAGCGCCCGCACGGTGGTCAGGCCACCGCGCCGCCGGCTCGGCCTGCTCCACCGCGCCGACGGTTGACCCGTCCGGCAGGTGACGGCTCAGGAGGCGGCCTGCAGCTGGGCGGCGGTGATCGCGCCGTCGACCACGGTGTACACCCCGGTGAAGTGCTGCACCGAGCCGTCCGTATGGGTGGCCGTCAGGGCGACCGAGCACTGGGTCGCCCCGGTGTCCTGGGCGGTGGCGTCGTCGCGGGCGGTGGTGGAGTAGCCCTGGACGAACGAGGAGTAGCTGCTGTCCAGGTTCCGCCCGCCCAGCTGCCATGCGGTGGCGAAGTCCTGCTTGTTGATGGCGTCGTAGTAGGCGAGGACCACGGAGGAGGGCGAGGCACCGGGTGAGGCGGAGTCGCTGGGTGAGGCGGAGGCGCTGGGTGAGGCGGAGGGGGAGGGTGTGGTGGAGGGAGTGAGCAAGGCGGACGGGGAGGGTGCGGTGCTGTCGGTCGGCGAGGCCGACGTGGTCTCCGTGGCGGTGTCGGTGGCGCTCGGGGTCGCGCTCGGGGTCAGCGGCGGGGTCGCGGTGGCGTTGACCGGCGCCCCCGAGCTCGGGGGCGCCTTGGGGGTGGGTGTCCGCGTCGAGTGCCCGCCGAGCAGCAGGAAGCACGCCCCGCCGACCACCACGGCGGCGATGCCCACGGACAACCAGATCACCCGCCTGCGGCCGGGAGCAGGATCCGGAGCCGCCACCGAGCTCGCGGTCTGCGACGTGACGCCGGGCTGAGCCTGCGTCCCGGGCTGCTCCGGCACCGCGGGCGGCGGTCCGCCGACCGCCCCGGCCCGCGTGGCCTCGGCGGCGGCCGGCGCGGCCGCCTCGAGGTCCGCCGCCGGGTGCGAGGTCGGGGGCCGCGCGGGTATCGCCGGTGGGTGTCCGCCCCCGCTGCCGCTCTCCGCAGCCCCGGCGAGCGCCTCGGTGGCGAACCTGGCCAGCGAGTCCGCGAGTTGCAGGGTGAGGTCGGGCGACGCGCCGACCGGGCCGCCGGCCCCGGGCGGGCCGAGGCGGAAACCGGCGTCGTCCGGTGGCAGCAGGGCGCCGAGGGCCGCCGCCTGTTCGGGCCGGTCGCAGACGAAGACGGTCACGCCCAGCTCGGCGCGGACGAGTCCGGCCGCGCCCGGCAGCTGCGCGGCCCGGCCGGTGAGGTAGACCGCGGCCAGCCGTCCGGTCCCGAGCGCAGCCTCGTCGAGGAGGGCGGCGGTCTCGTCGGCCACCCGGCGGCGCGCGTGGTCGCGGCGGAGCGCGCCGGTGTCCTCGGCCGCCATGCCGGGGAAGGTGAGTCGGCCCAGCAGCTGGAGTCCGGCTGGCGCGTGCACGAGCACGGCGGCCTCCACCGCGTGCGTCCGGGCGTCGTAGACGGCGAGGCAGGAACCGTCGGGCAGGGCGAGCCGGGCCCGGAAGTACCTGGCCAGGGCCGTCGCGGCGGTGACGAAAACCGGGTCGGGCAGCCCGGCGGCGCGGGCCTCGCGCGCCGCCCGGGCCTGGTCGGGCTCCACCCAGGCGGCCGGGTGGACGAGCACCAGCCGGGTCACCGTCCGTCCCTCCGCAGCCGCTCGCGCCGCCGCGGCCCGCAGCGCCCGGGCGACATCGGCCACCGCACGGTCCGGCTCGGGCTGCGTCGTCTCCGAGGTCGGCGCCGGCTCCAGCCCAGGCGCCGGCTCCAGCTCCGACTCCAGCTCCAGCGGCGCGAGGCGCCCGTCCTCGGCCGTGGCGGCGCAGGGCCGCAGTGCGGTGGCGTCCACCGCGAGTTCCCACTGAGCCATGGTGCTCGTCTCCCTGCGTGGGTGTCGTGGTGGGGGTTCAGCCGCCGAAGAGCTTCAGCACGATGGCCTGCAGCGCGCCCAGCGAGGTGACCAGCGCGGTGGCGGCGACCGCCAGGCCGCCGCTCGCGGTGGTCAGCGCGGTGGCCGACTCGAGGGCGTCGACCACGAAGGTGAGGTGGCGACGGATCGCCCGGGGTCGCGGCTGCTCGCGCTCGGCCTCCTCCCCCACCCGGTCCAGCGAGGTCAGCGCCTCGTCCGCGTCCTCGTCCGGGACGGCGTCGGCGTCCTCGGCGCGCAGCCGGGCCAGGTCCTCGCGCACGGCCTGCAGGGCGGTTCGCAGGTCGGCGACGGTGACCTGCTCGGGCAGGGGCGGTGCGGGGACCTGCTGGACGGTCAGCGTGTTGTCGTCCCCGACGGCCTGGTTGCCGGTGTTGGACGATTGGATGTTGACGATTCCCTCGTTGCGGCGCCAGTCGGACGCAGCGGGGTCGGTGGGCATGGTTCTGTCCTCCGGTTCGGCGGTGGCGGGCGGGGTGGGCTCTCCGGGTGTCAGGAGAGCTTGGTCAGGCGGAGGTTGTTGGACGGTCCGACGGCCTGGTTGCCGGAGTTCGGGGAGTTGATGTTCTGGATCCCGGTGCTGATGTTCATCCCGCCGGCCACCACCAGCTGGGCGGCCTGCTCGAACTCCGAGGTGTCGTAGCCCGCGCGGCGCAGCTCGCCGAGGACGGCCGTAAAGGCCCGCTCGCGGACGCTGGTGAAGAACCTGCGCACGTCCAGTTCCTGGAAGAGCTGCTGGTAGTAGGGCTCGCCGCCGAGTTCGCGCAGGCTCACCCGGGGGCTGTGGTCCACCGGGCGGCCCAGCTCGCGCATCCGCAGGTACCAGCGGCGGCGGCTGGCGGTCCGCACGGCCGTGGCCAGGACCGCCCAGGGCTCCACCACGGCGGTGGCGACGTCCAGGGCGAAGGACCTGACGGCCCGCCAGAGCGCCCAGCCGCCGTCCTGCAGCGGCCGCGGGGGCATGATGTCGTCCACCACCCGGTAGCGTTCGGCGATCGGGGGCAGCACGAAGGCGAGTCCCTCGACCTGGAGCAGACCGCCCTGGAGGTTGGCGCGCATGAAGAGCGCGGCCACCAGCTGGCCCTCCCACAGCTCGGTGCGCACCTCCAGGTAGTGGCGGATGAGCTCGTGCGAGCCGAGGTCCAGCAGGTCGGCCCAGGCGGGGGCCAGGGTCCGCGCCCCGGTCTCCGGCTCGGAGACGCTGAGCGCGCCGTACCACTCCTCGGGGGCCTCCCGGCGGCGGCCGGCGCGGAAGGCCCGGCCGCGGATCGTGAGGCGGTGCAGCATGTCGCCCTGGTAGAGCTCGCCCTGCGACAGCTGCGCCAGCCCGGCGGCGATGCCGCGGTGCAGGGTCGGCACCTCGAGGGCCTCGGGCAGGGTCCCCCGGCCGCGGTGCTGGGCGTTGGGGCGCAGCTCGATCGGGAAGGACCAGCCCTCGCTCTCCAGCCGGATGCCGGCGCCGACGAACGGGGAGAAGTCGCTGTACAGCGTCTCGGCCTCGGCGGGACGCTCGCGCAGCCGGGCGAAGAGCGGGGCGAGGGCGGCCGGCGGGTTCGCCACGGGCGGGCCGTCGGGCTGGTGGAGGGCGGCGAGGTGCTGGTGCCGGCGGTAGCGCAGCGCGGTGCCGATGGCGATCCAGACCAGCAGGAAGGCGAGGACACCGGCCGGCGAGAGGTCCTGGCCGGAGCCGCCCGAGGGCTGGCCGAGGCCGGAGCCGAGTCCCGAGTCGCCGCTGCCCAGCGGGGAGAGGCCCTGGTCGACGGCCCGCAGCAGGGCGAACACGATCAGGGTCACGACGAGGGCCGACAGCCCGGCGGCGGCCAGGCCGCGGCGGATCAGCAGCCGCCACATTGAGCGCCCGGCCAGCCTGCCGCGGCCGAGGAACGGGCCGAAGGCCCAGGTCGTGGCGCGGACGAAGGCCACCAGGGCGAGTGCGGCGCCCACGTCGGCCGGGGCGGCCGCCAGGCCGACGACGGTGACGAGGATGATCAGGCCGCCGGCCACCGCGCCCTCGAGTCGCGCCCGGAGGCAGGCGGCGAGCACGGCGGCCATGTCGACGCCGGGGGACGCGGCCGGTACCCGGTGCTGTTCCTCCACCAACTCGCGGATGGCCGCCTGGCGGAAGGCGCGGTCGAGGTGGGCCGCGGCACACAGGTGCCGGGTGGCGTCCCCGCCGGGGAGACCCGCCTGGTGGTCCAGCAGTCCGCGTGCGCCGCCGGGCTCGGGTCTGCCCGGGATCGTGCCCGTCGAGATGCCCATGGATCCCTCCCAGAATCGTCATGTGCCGTGCACATCGCTCACCGACACGGGCCGCGAGGAGCAGGTGGCGGCGGCCGCGATGGGCACAGGACAAAGCACCCAATTCCCGCAAAGGGGATGGGCTGACCACGCCTCAGACTAGGGGGCGGCACGGTCACCGGAAGGGTTTCGGCCCATCTCCACCCGGTCCGGAACCCAAACGATGCCGAATCGTGGTACACCGCAGCATTGTTGACAGTTCGTCAGTTTCGGGAAGGACCGGTGGCCGTGGCCGGGCCCCACCGTGTGGTCGGTGTGGCGGGGTTGAGAGGATCCTGCTATGGAATTCGACGACCCCGTCAGCATGCGCCGGATCTGCGCCGAACGGCTCGGTGCGGCGGCCGGCCGGCAGTTCGCGACGCTGGCCCGGCGCGGCTTCCGGCTGGAGCCCGCGACGGGCGACACCGAACCGACCGGTCGCGATGAGGACGGCCCCGCCGTCCAGTTGCTCCAGCTCGCGGAGGACGCGGAGCTCGGCTGGGGCTGGGGCGACGCGGGGACCCTGTACTTCACGATCCCGGCGAAGGCGTTCGCGGCCGGCGACTTCGGCAGGGCCGAGGCGACCGGCCGCTGCTGCTGACCCGGCCTTCGAAGCGCCGGGCGGTGCTCGGTGCGGTGATCACCGCTCGGGTGCCCGGTCACTCGGTTACTCGGCGACGACCCGGATCTCGTGGACGGCGTTCCGGTCGCCGGTGAGCGGCTGGACGCGCCCGGCGGAGTCGGTGGCCCGGCAGCGGATGCGGTGCGGGCCCGGGGCGAGGTCGGACCGGAGTCGGAACCGCTGCCAGGCGAGGTCCGGGCCGCGCCGGTCCAGCAGGGCCGGCTGCCAGTCGGCGTCGTCCACGGCGATCTCGACGGACGTCACCTCGGTGGAACTCCAGGCGTAGCCCGCCAGTTCGCAGCTGCCGGCCGGGACGGAGCGCCCGTCGTCCGGGGTGAGCAGCTTGCTGCAGACGTCCTTCTCGCGGACCGGCCGCACCTCGTGCTCGCCGGGCAGCACGCGGGTGTAGAGCCGGGTGGTGAAGAGGTGCTCGGGACGCTCGGCGGCCAGCACGATCCGGCTCAGCCACTTGACCGAGTTGGTCCCGAACATCCGGGGCGCCACCGCCCGCAGCGGGTAGCCGTGGTCGGGGCGCAGCGGTTCGCCGTTCATGGTGTGCGCGAGGACGACCTCGGCGCGCGCCTGGTCGAGCGGCAGGTCCTTGAGGTAGGTGATGCCGCTCTCCCCCGCGAAGTCGCCCGAGTCGGCACCCTCCAGCCAGACGTGCCGGGCCGCCGGGCGCGGGCCGGCGAGCTCCAGCACGGCGGCGAGCGGGACGCCGGCCCACTCCAGGTTGGTGACGGCGCGGGTCGGCACGGTGGGGTGCAGCGGGTTGCCGAAGCACTCGTGGACGGCGCTGAAGCGGAGCTGCGGCAGGCCCTGGATGGCCTCGAAGTCCAGCCGCAGGGGCCGCTCCACCAGGCCCTCGACGGTGAGTGACCAGGTCGCGCGGTCCAGCCGCGGGTGCGGTCCGAGGTGGTTGCGGATGAAGACCTCGTCGACCGGGGTGACGAAGAGGTCGGGTGTCGCCGGATCGGTCCTGATCATTCGTCATGTCCCCCGTGTCGATGTGGCTGGTGCGCGTGATCGACAGTACAAGGACCGACTGACAGCGCCCGTCGAAAACCGATTGGCCCGGGGTGCGCGCCCCTGTTCTCATGGCGTCATGACTGCTCCGACGGGCGACTCGGGCCACGTGGCGTTGAACCGGCGGTACTGGGACGAGCGGGCGGCGGCCTGGCACGGGCCGCTGGCGCGCGAGCAGTGGGGCCGCACGGAGGTCTCGTGGGGTCTGTGGAACACCCCGGAGACGCGGCTGGGGCTGCTTCCCGACGAGGTGGCCGGACTGGACGCCGTCGAACTCGGCTGCGGGACGGCCTATGGGTGCGCCCGGCTCGCCCGGGCCGGCGCTCGTCCGGTCGGGGTCGACGTCTCGCGCGAACAGCTGGCCACCGCTCGCTCGATGCAGCGGGAGTTCGGCATCGCCTTCCCGCTGCTGCTCGCCGACGCGGAGCGGTTGCCGCTCCGGAAGGCGAGCTTCGACCTGGCGGTGAGCGAGTTCGGCGCCTCCCTGTGGTGCGATCCGTACCGGTGGATCCCGGAGGCCGCGCGGGTGCTGCGGCCGGGTGGCCGGCTGGTGTTCGTCAGGCGTTCGCCGCTGTTCGCGCTCTGCGCCCGCGACGGTGGTCCGGCCGGCCCGGCGCTGCTGCGCCCGCAGTTCGGTCTGCGGGCGCAGGGGGACGGCACGAGCCTCGAGTTCACCATCCCGCACGGCGAGTTGCTCCGGCTGCTGCGCTCGTGCGGCTTCACCGTCGAGGACCTGATCGAGATCCAGGCGCCCGAGCCCGCGCACCGCGACTACCCGGAAGTCTCCGCCGCCTGGGCGCAGCAGTGGCCGAGCGAGGAGATCTGGCAGGCCCGGCTGGGCGGCCGGGCCTGACGGTCACTCCACCAGGGACAAGGTCTCAGCTGCTGACGCCGACGGCATGGCCGAAGGTCTCCGGGACCGTGACGAAGTCGAGCATCGCCCGGGCCACGTCGGCGCGGGCGATGCTGGTCCCGATCGGACCGGCCTCGATCGCGTGCCGGTAGCGGCCCCGGCCGGCCTGGTTGGTCAGGCGTGAGGGCCGTACGGCCGTCCAGTCCAGCCCGCTCTCCCCAAGGATCCGTTCCGTCGTCTCGAGGTCCGTGTACAGCTCCCCGAGCACCGTCCAGAGCAGCGGTGTCAGGACCCGGTGCACGAAGAACGTCTGCCCGGCTCCGGAGCGGTTGAGCGTCCCCGCGCTCACCACGACGAGCCGCCGCACGCCCGCCGAGGCCATCGCCTCGGCCACCGCGCGGGCCGAGGTCGAGGCGGGCTTGAGCGGATCGTGCCGCCTCGCCTGACCCATCCCGGACAGCACCGCGTCGGCGTCCTCGAGCACCGCCCCCAGAGCGGCGGGATCGAGCGGGTTCGCCCGCACCACGTCCAGGTTCGGGTGCACGACCGTGAACCGCGCGGGATCGCGTACCGCGGCGGTGACCTGGTGACCGTCGGCCAGGGCGTGGGCGACGAGATGCCGCCCGACGCCACCCGTGGCCCCGAGAACAGTGAGCTTCATGACGACTCCCAGCAGAGTAGGTTCACCAGCACCGTGGACGCATGCCTACCTACCCCGCTGCGCGCCACGACGACCCGAGATCGGTGGACGTGTGTCGATCCCGTTCCCCCGCAGCCGCCCGGCCCCGGCGGCTGCCCTCAGGCGAAGGTGTTGGTGCTCCAGATGGCGCCGCCGATGCCCTCGCCGCCCTCCTTCTTGTAGACGACCAGGTTGCCGTCGTCCTGCAGCTTCAGGAAGGCGCCCGGCGACCAGAAGGTCCCCGAGGCCCAGAGGGCGCCGGTGCCGCCGCCACCGCCGGCGCGGTAGACGACGAGGTTGCCGTCGGACTGCACGGCCAGCCAGGCGCCGGGGTTGCCGCTGGTCCGGCTGCTCCACAGCGCGGCGCCGTCGCTCTTGCGGTAGAGGACCAGGTTGCCGTCCTGCTGCATCTCCAGGACGGTGGAGCGGGCCTCGGTCCACTGGGTGGACCAGACCGGGGTGTTGGAGGGCAGGGTCGGCGCGACCTTGGGGGTGCCCGCGCCCCAGAGGGCGCCGCCCACCGCGGTGCCGCCGTCCTTCTTGTAGACGACCAGGTTGCCGTCGTCCTGGAGCTGCAGGTAGGCGCCGTTGTTGAAGTAGGTGCCGCTGGCCCACAGGGCGCCGGTGCCGGTGGTGGCGTTGCCGTCGGCGGCGTAGACGACGAAGTTGCCGTCGGGCTGCATCAGCGCGAAGGCGCCGGGGTGCCCGCCGGTGTTGCTGCTCCACAGCACGCCGGCGGGGATGCCGCGGTGCGTGAGGGTCAGGTTGCCGTCGCCCTGCATGGTGAGCTGGAGGTCCTTGCCGGTGACGCTCTGGCCGGGGGCGAGCTTGGTGCCCGGGGCCAGGATCGGACCGCCCTGGGAGGTGGCGGACTGCACCCAGCCCGCCAGGTCGTCCACCCGGCTGGCGAGCGCGGAGCTGCGGGTCTCGGTCTCGCCGAGGCAGCCGCCCTGCCAGGAGCGGGAGGCGAGGGCGGCCAGTTCGACCCGGCCGTCCTTCTCGCGCAGGACGGGGCCGCCGGCGTCGCCCTTGCACACCGCGCCGCCGGCAGCGGTGGGCGTGACGGTGAGGGCGGTGGCGTCGGCGGCGGTGACCGAGGTGGTGCCGGTGTGCGGCCGCTCGGGGACCCATTCGTCCTTGGTGCGGCCCCAGCCGGCCACCCGGAGCGTGTCACCGGCGGTGGCGGGGGTGGTGGCCAGGGCGGCGGGGGCGGTGCCGAGGACGGGGTGGGAGAGCTTGGCCAGCACCAGGTCACGGTCCTGACGGGGGACCAGCTGCACGATGTCGGCGCCGTTGCCCGCGACGGTGGCGGTGGTGCGCTCCTTGGGCGCACCGGCCGCCGGGGTGCCGCCCTGGTTCGGGTCGTCGGTGAAGCAGCCGGCAGCGGTCAGCACCCACGAGGGGTCGACGAGCACGCCCGAGCACGAACGCTTGCCGCCGCCCACGTCGAGTTTCGCGGTGAAGGCGTACGCGTCGGCGGCGACCTGGTCGCCGGTGACGGCCCCGGCCGGGGCGGCGGTCAGGGTGCCGGTGGCGACGGCGGCGCCGGCCAGCGCGGTCAGCCACGCGGTGCGGGTGCGGTGAGTGGGCACGGGTGGAGCTCCTCTGGAATACGGGGTGGTGAGGTGGGTCGGCGGCCGGTCAGCCGGTGACGCGGAGTTCGACCAGGACGGTCGGTGCTGCGCCGACGCCTTCGCCGACGCCCTTGAGCTGGTCCTTGGCGACGTCGACCACCTGGGTCTTGCCCTCGGCGGTGAGCTTGGCCTGGACGGCGCGCTCCTGGGTCTGCAGCGCGAAGACCTCGGGCACCTCGAGGGCGAGGTAGCCGCTCTTGCCGACCACCTGGAAGCAGAGCTTCCCGTCGGCGTCGGTCCGGGTCAGGACCTGGATGTTCTCCTTGCCGGTGCAGTCCTTCAGCAGGATGTGACCGTCCCCCCGCTTCAGCGCGATGCCCTTCTCCTTGGCGATCCGGGCGGCGCCGGGGTACTCGAAGTCCTCCACCACGGAGGGCGGTTGGGCGGTGTCGGCGGCCTGGACGGCCCGGGCGGCCGGCTTGGCCGCAGCGCCCGTCCCGCTGTCGGCGGCCGCCATCGCCACCGTGCCCGCCACCAGCACGACGGAGCCCGCCGCACCGGCCGCCAGCAGCCCACGCACACGAAGTGTCACCAGATCATCCTTCGGGGTCCGGTGACCGGACGTCGGCCAGTACCGACGCCCCGTCACTAAAGATTGGGTAAAGAACATACCATGAGCCCGGAATGTCAATTCCCGTGATGCGAATCACAGGTCGACCGACATCAATTCCGTGAATTCGCCGTCGATGGATGGTGATAGCTTGTCGAGCGGCCATGGGGGCCCATCGGAGAAGAAACCATCCGGCCCCGGCAATGCATCCGTGCGCATTTCAGCGCCTGCTGCCGGGGCGCCCTTTCCCATGGCTTTTTCCACCGACCCGATCCCGGTTCTCCGCCGCGTGCCGGCATGCGCTCCCGTCCAGCCGACTCCTCGTCGTGCCGACGGCGCTGCCGCCGCGACGTCCGGGTGCCGCCGGGTCACCGCCAACGGGTAAGAGAGGTCCGCCTGGTGCGTAGCGGAGCAAGGGGAGCGACGAGGACGAGCAGGGCCGGGCGCCGCGCCGGCCGTGCGGTGGGGGCCGGTCTGCTGCCGCTGACCCTGCTGCCCGGGCTGCTGGGCGCGGCCGCCCCGGCAGCCGCGGCCGGAGCAGGCGAGCGGACGGCTGCCGGTCCGGTCCCGGCAACCGACCGCGGCCGGGTCGTCGAGCTGTGGATCTCCGGTGGTCCCGGCGTCAAGGCCGCGGCCGAGGCGGCCCTGGTCGGCACCGACCAGGACGTCACCCGCTTCCTGCAGAGCGAGCGGGCGATCGCCGAGCTCAGTGACGACCGGGTCAGCACGGTCCAGATGTTCGGGCTCGGCGGCCGTGGCGTGCGGGAGGCGGCGCAGCACGCGCTCGCCGGCTCCCCCGCGGAGCTGCACGCCTTCCTGGCCGACGGCTGGCAGGCGCCGCTGGAACAGGACCAGCGGGTCCGGGCCACCCAGATCGTCAGCGCCGGCGGCCGCGGGGTGCAGTCGGCCGGCAAGGCCGCGCTCAACGGCAGCATCGAGGACGTCCGGGCCTTCCTCGCCACCGGCCAGTACACGGCCCGGGACAACGACGACCGGGTCCAGCTGATCCAGCTGATGAGCGGCGGCGGGCCGGCGGTGCAGGCCGCGGCCAAGGTGGCGATCGCCGGCTCGATCGACGACGTCCGGGAGTTCCTGCGGGTGGGCCGCTACGTGGCCCAGGCCCGGGACCAGGAGCAGGCGAGCGTCGACCAGTTGGCCCAGCAGGCCAGGGACGCCGGCGCGCAGGCCGTCCGGGAGACGGAGGCCGCCAAGGAGGCCTCGCAGCGCGCGGTCGACGCGGCCGCGCTGGCCAGGCAGGCGGCCGTCCAGGCGGCGACCGAGACCGCGGCGGCGAAGGACGATTCGGCCCGGGCGGCGACCGCGGCGGGCCGGGCCGCCGACGCCACCGCCCGGGCCGCCGACGCGGGGCAGACCGCGATCGGTGCCGCCCAGGCGGCCGACTCCTCGGCCCGGGTGGCCGCCAGTGCGGCGGCGCAGGCAGCTTCGGCAGCGGCCGGGGCGGCGAACGCCGCCTCCGTCGCGCGCACCTCGGCCGCCGCCGCAGCCTCCCGCCAGGGCGAGGCGGCCG
>NZ_JBNQTI010000104.1:0-5535 GCF_050325825.1 Kitasatospora sp. LaBMicrA B282 | reverse complement strand
CGGCCCGGTGCACCCGTGCCCGGTGCGCCGGTCGCGGGCGGCCCGGCCGCCCCGGCGTACACGCCCCCGGCCGCGCCCACCACGCCGGGCACCCGCCCCCCGGCTGCTTCCGTCAGCCCCACCCCGGCGGCCCCTGCACCCACGGCCCCGACGCCCCCCGCCGACCCCGCGGCCGGCGACCCGTCCGCCCCCACCGCCATACCCGCCCCCAGCGACCCGGGCGCCACTCCCGCCCCCACCCCGACCGCCGCCCACCCGGCCAACGGGACCGGCCGCGTCCCCAACGCCCACCCCACCGGCGACCCCACCCCCGCCCCCGGCTGCGCCCTCGCCGCCCCCGCGCAGACCCCCGCCCACCCCACGGCGGACGGCTCCGAGGACCAGCCGGTCCCCCCGGTCACCGTCCCGCCGGCCCGCTCGCCCGAGACCCCGCCGCCCGCGCCCACCCCGCTGACCCCGAGCGCCCCAGCCCCGCTGATCCCGGGCCCGCGCCCCTCCCCCGACCCGGTCGGCGGCGAGGACTGCACCACCCCGGCGGACGGGACCCTCACCGGCCACGGCAGCGTGATCGACCCCGCCGGGCTCGGCCGCCGGCACAGCGTGACCATCACGGTCGCCGAGCGGCTGGCCGCCGTCGAGGTCGACCTGACGCTGGACCGGGCCGACGCCACCGCCGGCGCGATGGCCTGGAGCACCCTGCCCGGTGCCCGGGTGACGCTCACTCAGCACGGCTCCGCCGTCGTCTACTCCTTCGCCCCGGCGGCGGGCGAGGACGTGGCCCCGGGCACCTACACCTTCACCGTCCAGGACACCCGCGCGGCCAGCCCGGGCATCCGCGCGGCCGGCAGCAGCTGGACGGCCTCCGGCTTCGCGCTGCGCCACCCGCACGCGGTGGCGGCCCTGGGCGGCTTCACCCCGGTCACCGCCCGCCGCCCGCCCCACCGCGCCTGATCAACGCACCCGCCTGATCAACGCACCCGCCTGATCGACCCAACGGCGGGCGGGCGCCCGACCACCCGTCACCGGTGCCCCGCCCACCTCCTCACTCTCACCTGCCATGGCTAGGCTGACCCCTGACGGGCTGTCCGCCCGCGTGTGCGTGCCAGGCGAGGAGGATCACGTGACCACGGCCCTGACCCAGGGTGCCAATGCGCCGCTGTCCGCCGTCCGGGTGAGCGTGGAGGTGACCTGCCGTCAGCGGGTGGATGTCTCGGGCCTGCTGCTCACCCGGACCGGCAAGGTCCGCTCCGACGCCGACCTGGTCTTCTACAACGCCCCGCGCGCCCCGGGGGTCACCCACCGCCCGGCCTCCGCCACCGTGCCGGCCGCGGTCGTCATCGACACCTGGTCGGTCCCGACCGACGTCACCGCCGTCGTGGTCGCCGTCAGCCTCGACGACCCCGCCGCCACCTTCGCCGGCAGCGACCCCACCGCCACCGTGCGGGACACCGCCACCGACCGGGTGATCGCCACCTTCACCCCGCCCCGGCTGACCCGGGAGAGCGCGCTGCTGCTGGTCGAGGTCTACCGGCGCGGCGCGGACTGGAAGGTCCGCGCGGTCGGCCAGGGGTACGCCGACGGCCTGGCCGGCTTCGCCGCCGACTTCGGCGTCTCGATCAGCGAGCCGGCCCCGGCCGCCGCCCCGCCGATGCCCGCCTACCCGCCCGCGCCGACGACACCGCCCGCCGCCAACGGCACCGCCGCCCCCCGCGTCACCCTGGACAAGGGCCGGGTCTCGCTGGTCAAGGGCGGCTCGGTCTCGCTGGTCAAGGGCGGCCGGCCGATGCTGAGTTCGGTCCGGATGGCGCTCGGCTGGCAGCCCGCCAAGCACGGCCGCAACATCGACCTGGACGCCTCCTGCATCGCCTTCGACGCCCGACGCGAGCGTCTGGAGACCGTCTGGTTCATGAAGCTCCAGGTGTTCAACGGCGCGATCCAGCACACCGGTGACAACCTGGTCGGCGGTGGCGGCGGGGACGACGAGGCGATCGACGTCCACCTGGAGGGCCTGCCGTCCGAGGTGTGCGGGCTGGTCTTCGTGGTCAACTCCTTCTCCGGCCAGCGCTTCACCGAGGTCCGCGACGCCTACTGCCGCCTGCTGGACGCGACCAGCGGCGAGGAGCTGGTCCGCTTCGACCTCACCAACGCCGAGCCGGCCACCGGCGTGGTGATGTGCAAGCTGGTCCGCCAGTACTCGGGCGAGTGGGTGATGACCGCCCTCGGCGAGTACGTGGACGCCAAGACCGCCCGCGGCATGGTCAAGCCGTCGGCCGCGCTGCTCTGACCCGACCGCTCGACCACTCCGGGCCCGCCCAGCGCCACGCGTTCCGCGCGCACGGGCGGGCCCGCTCTGCTAGCCTGGCGCGCGTCGGCCCGGCGTGCAGCCAGGCCCCGTTCGAGGAGGTGAGCCCCATTACCGCTGTCGCAGTCCGGGTGCTCCCCCCGCACGGTCCCGCCGGCCACCAGGCGTAGGCCCCCGGGAGCACCCTTCGGATCCCCGAAAGGCGTTCTCCCCTCCCATGGCTCTGCCGTCCCACGTTTCCCACCCCGCCCGCACGATCGTCGACCGGCTGCGCGCCGCCGGCTGCGTCTTCGCCGAGGACGAGGCCGACCTGATCACCGCCACCGCCACCTCCACCGAGCAGCTCGCCGACATGGTCGAGCGCCGGGTGCTCGGGTTCCCCCTGGAGTACGTGGTCGGCTGGGCCGACTTCCGGGGGCTGCGGATCTCCGTCGACCCCGGCGTCTTCGTGCCGCGCCGCCGCACCGAGTTCCTGGTGACCTGCGCGGCCGCACTGACCGACCCGAACGCCGTGGTCGTCGACCTCGGCTGCGGCTCGGGGGCGCTCGGTGCGGCGCTGGCCGCGGCCGTCTACCGCACGGGCTGCCGGCTCGAGCTGCACGCCGCCGACGTCGACCCCGCCGCCGTCACCTGTGCCCGCCGCAACCTGCCCCCGGGCGGCCGGGCCTACCAGGGCGACCTCTTCGCCCCGCTGCCCGACCGCCTGCGCGGCCGGGTGGCCACGCTGCTGGCCAACATGCCGTACGTCCCGACCGCCGACCTCGCCCTGCTCCCGGCGGAGGCCCGCGACCACGAGGCCCTGGTCGCCCTGGACGGCGGCGCCGACGGCCTGGCGGTGCTGCGCCGGGTGGCCGAGCAGGCGCCCAGCTGGCTGGCCCCGGGCGGCCACCTGCTCTTCGAGACCGGGGAGCACCAAGTCCCGTACGCGCTGGAGGTGGTGGCGTCCGCCGGCCTGTCCGCCCGGGTGCGGACGGACGACGAGCTGGACGCCACCGTGGTGATCGCGACCCGCCGCTGAGGCGGGGTGGGTCAGGAGAAGATCACCGAGCGGAGCTTGAGGCGGCCACCCAGCACCTTGCCGGGGTCCATCACGTAGTAGGTGTCGCCCGCGCAGTCGCGGTCGAGGAACACCGTGGCGGTGGCATCGGTGAGGTTCTCCGGGGCGGAGCCCGGCAGGAGCTCACTCGTACCGGGAAGGTTGATGCACTCGCGACTCGCCGGGTCATGGAGGACCACCGGAAGGCCGAGTTCGTCCTTGTACCCGAACGTGCCCTCCGCCGCGTGGGCGGAGTTCGGCACGGCGACGATGAGCGCGAAGGCTCCCAGGGCGGCGGCTACGGTCCGGTGGAGACGCATGAGTATCCCTCTTCTGGTTGCTCAGGGGGCTGTTGACCCGAACCTAGAGGGTCGATCGCAAGCGAAACGATTCAGCGCACAGATGTCGCGTGTCTCCGCTAAGCTCCGTGAAGATCTTGTGCATCTCGGGGGAATCATGAAGATCCGTCTCGCCGCATGCGCTACGGCGCTCGGCACCGCCACCATGCTCAGCACGATATCCATACCGGATGCATTTGCTGACCCACAGTCACCATCACCCTCACCCGCGCCGTCGGTCTCCGCCTCGGCGAGCCCCTCGCCCAGCGCCTCGGCCGGCAGCTCACCCAGCGCCTCGCCCAGCCCCCCGACGGTGTCGGCGACCCCGACCTCGACCGCCACCGCCTCCGCCACCGCCACCACCTCCGCGAGCCCCACCGCCAAGCCGTCCGGCACTCCGCTACCGACCGCGCCCGCCGACCAGCAGCCCACCGTCACCATCCGCGACCTGCCCGCCGGCCCGATCGTCCCGGGCGGCGCGCCCTTCGAGTTCACGGCCGCCTACCGCAACCCCGGTCCCGACAACGCGATCGTCCAGCCGATGATCACCTTCGGCTGGGGCGACGACTACCTGTTCGCCAACCAGGTGCGGATCCAGGCGCAGGACGCCAAAAGCGCCTGGTACGACACGGTCAACACGCCGTACACGGACCCCAGCCGCGTCGGCTTCCAGTACGTGCTGAACGTCGCCGGCCAGAACCCGGACACCGCCGGTCACTTCTCGCTCGCGGCCGGCCAGGAGACCGACTTCCGGGTGCGGATCACCGTGGCCGGCATCAACACCCCGAGCGATCAGGGGTGGATCTTCGGCTACGCGCTGTCCACGCTGGTCGACAAGGACGGCAACCCGATCGCCACCGGCTCCCAGACCGGCGCCCAGCCGGTGTCGATCGACCACACCGGCGCGGTGAGCCAGGCCGTCGCACCGAGCCAGGCCGCGGCGCCGGCGGCCACCCCGACGGCGGCGGAGAGTGCACCGCCCGCCGCCGTGGTGGCGGCGGTCAAGGCCGGCGGCAGCGGCAACACCCCGGCGAGCAGCAACAAGGCCGCCCCCGCGCTGGCCTACACGGGCGGCGGCGACAACCGCGTGGCGCTGGCGATCGACGGCGCGGTCCTGCTCGGCCTCGGCGGCGTCCTGGTCATGACGATGCGCCGCCGCGGGAACCACCGGGGCTGACCGCACCCCTGCTGCACCACGCCCGCGCACCGGAGGTCGGCCCCGCCGACGTCCGGTGCGCGGATCACGCCAGGGCCGCGGCCATCGTGTCCGCCGAACCGCTCACGATCAGCACCCGCCCTCCGTCGATCCCCTTGCTGCGCGCAGTCCCGACGACCGTTCCCTCAACGTCCTTGGCGGGCACGGTCACGGCAGCACCCCGGTCCCCGCAGACGACGCTCACCGTCCCGTCCGCCGTCGTGACAGTGGCGCTGTTCGCCGGGCCGAGCGCCTGCGCGGCCCCCTGCGGCAGGTCCGCCTTCCCGGCGGGCGCGGGCTGGCCCTTGCCCGGAGCGTGGGCCCCGATCTGGGTCTGCCCGCCGGCGGTGCTGCCGATCACCACGTTGCAGGTGCCGTCGGCGACCTGGAGCGCGAGCGTGGTGCCGCCCCCCGAGGCGGCGGCCACGGTGGGCAGCTTCGTGTACGGGTCGACGGGGTTCAGCGCCGCCGGGAACGGGATCTGGGGCAGCGCGGCGAGCGCGGGGTCGGGCGTGGTGCCGCTCGCCGCGGCGGGTGCGTCGCTGCCGCACGCGCTCGCGGTGAGGACGGTCAGCAGGGTGAGGCCGGCGGCGGCGAGGCGAAGGGGCATGCGCATGATGGCTCCAAGAGAACGAGCGGCGGCCGGCTCCCGCCGTGCCCGGGG
>NZ_JBNQTI010000103.1:0-25901 GCF_050325825.1 Kitasatospora sp. LaBMicrA B282 | reverse complement strand
CCCCCCCGCCCCCTCCGGGAGCCGGGTCGGGTCAGCCCTGGTAGTGGTTGTAGTCGAGGTGGTCGAACTTGGTGGCGTAGCCGGTGCCCACCTTGCCGAAGTCGTAGCCGTCGCAGCGGCCGACCTTGTGGATCTCGTAGGAGTAGAGCTGGCTCACCTTGTCCGCGTACAGGACGTAGTGACGGCCGTCGGTCATCGTGTAGGAGGCGCTCTCGGTCGCCGACCAGTTCTGCGTCACGTTGAAGCCCACCGAGGCGCTGATGTCGCCGACGGAGGCGCCGAAGGTGCCGCTGTAGGTGTTGCTCACGCCCACGGTCTGGGACAGCGTCAGCGTCCCCGGCCCGTACCCGGACACCGAACCGCCGGGGCCGCTGATGGTCTGGCTCTCGGGGCTGATGTAGTGGACGTTCTTCGGCTTGTAGACGTACCCGCACGCCTGCGGCTGCGCCGCGTTGGCCGGCGCCGCGGCCTGGTCGGTGGCTGCCGAGGCGCTCTGGGCCAGCGGGATCAGGACCAGGGCAGCCGTGGCCGCACCGACGATGATCTTGCGCATTCTTCGTTCCCCCATGTGGTTTCGCCGTGCCGTCCGGGCATCTCCCGGGCGGCATGGCGAAGTTATCGCAAGGAGGTTGCAATAACGCAGGATGAGCAGAAAGCTTGAGCGAAACCTGAGGTAGACCGCATACGACCGAAGGAGTGCGGGCGAGCGGCTAGCCGGCGCCACCGAGCTGGGCCACCCGCTCCCGCCACCCGACCACCCCGCGCGGCGCCTCGGCCGAGCGCACCGGCGCGGCCCTGCGGCACGCGCCGCACCGCTCCTCGCCGACCAACGAGCGGAACGGGCGCTCGCACCGTTCGCAGTCGAGCAGCGGTGCCACCGCACCCGCACCCGCCGCCGGCCCGAACAGGTCCACGGGCGCCTTGGCCAGCAACCGGTACCGGAGGAACCCGGCCGCGCTCTTGAGCGCCCGCGGCAGGCCGGCGGTGAGCGCGTACCGCATCGCCTCCGACCCCACCCCGCGGGCCAGCCACTCGGCGGCCAGCGGTGCGAGCCGGGCGACTTCGGCGGCGCCCAGGTGCAGGCGCGGGTCGACCTGGCGCAGCGAGCGCAGCACGCGTTCCGCCTCGGCCCGCTCGGGCAGTGGCGTCAACGGCGGCGCGAGGTCGACGTGGGACCGGGAGGGGGGAGTATTCGCCTCCCCCAGTCTTTCCTCCTTGGGGAGGGCGGTGCCGGGTGACCGGTCCGCGGGCTCGCCGGGCTGCTGTTCCCCGGCATCCGGTGGGGCATCGTCGCTCCCGCCGCCGCCCTCCAGGCGCTCGAAGTGCTCGGTGAGCAGCCGGCGACCCTCGTCCTCGGTGAGCGGGACGTCGCTCAGCAGGGACTCGGTGCGGAGGCGGCCCTCGGGCGAGCGCCAGCGCAGGGAGTGCAGCAGACCGGCGCGCGTCAGGCACTTGCGCGCCCGGTCACCCGCGATGCGGCCGACGGAGAGTCCGGCGGTCAGGTCGGTGACGGTGGTCGTGCGGGCCTTGGCCGGCGCGAGGGAGGCAGCCCTGACGAGGAGTCGGAAGGCCGAGTCGGAGATCTCGTCGTCCCAGATCTGGGCGTTGCGAATCCGCGTGAACTCGCGCGTGGGCGCGGTAACATGCTGGAGCATCGTGAGTGGAGGTCCTGTCCACGAGGCGGTGAAGAGCCCGGCCCAAGGTGCTGCTAACACCTAGCCGGGCTCGCCCCTTTTCTGACAGGGGCTAACCGCGTTGTCGCGGTTAACGTACACCCACGCTCTGCATTCGAGTGACCACTGTCCGCAACTGATCACCCCTGCTGATTTACCGTCATATCCAGTTCGTGTCAGATCATTCGAGCCGAAGCACGTACACACCGTCGCCGATCGGCCGGAAGCCGTGCCGCGCCCAGGCGCGACGAAGCTTCACGATCGCTTCCTCGTCCGGCCGCCGCACCTCCGGGTCATCGGAGGCGTAGCTGCACGGCTCGTCCGGCCCGTGGTCATGGATCGGCGCCGGGTAGCAGACGGCCAGCGCCCCGGGAACGGCCAACCTCCGGAGTGCCGCGACGGCCAGGCTCATTCCCACCCCCTTGCCGCGCCACTGATCCGTGACGTGAACGGACTCCAGCAGGAGCAGCAGTGTCGGGCCGGCCTCGGCCACGGCGGGCACCAGGCTGCCGTCCTCAGCGAAGATCACGCGGGGAATGCGGTCGAGAAGTCCGGGGTCCGCCTCCAGAGCCCGGCGGGGGTCCGGCGTCACCCCGGGGATGACGCGGGTGATCTCGGCCGAGCCGATCTCGGGGTCACTGGGCGTGTAGAACGTCGCCGTCCACCGCTCTGCGCGCGCCGTCCATGTCTCATCGGCGAACTGGTACATGGAATAGGCGATGTGGAGACGGTCCGGGTTCGACATGGGCTCTCCTCAAAAGGGCAAGGCCCCTCGCAACGTACACGAGGGGCCTGCCCGCTGGAGCTACTTGGGCGGCGGAGTCGGCGGGGTGGGTTGCTCCGGGGCAGGGTTGCCCCGGTGCTTCGGCGGGTCCTTCGATTCACCCTTGTGCTTCATCCGGATCTCGCTCACAGTGGCTTCCCTCCTACTCGTCGGTATCGATGTCCGTGTCCCTGTCGGCGCCGGTGTCACTCGGCGGCATCGGGCCCGGCGGGCGGTCGGTCGGAACGGTCATACTGGAACCCCTCGCACTCACAGCCCAGCGCGAGCGCTCGTTCAACTCGCGCGAACGGCCTGGGAACGATCCATGAAAGGCCGTCAGCAGGACCATAGGGCGCAGCGGCCGCACGCCCGGCACGTGATTCTCAATGATTCTCACGAAGCCGTGCGCCGGCACGGGCAATCACCCGGTGGGCTTCCGGCCCGTAAACAGCCGTGACTTGCAGGGCTTCCCAGGCCCGCTGATGCAGCGCGATGTCAGCAGGGTCATCCAGCCACATCTCAGCGTGCCAGGACTCCGTGATCACCAGTGAGTCGTCATGGATCGAGAAGCCCACCCCGGCCGGAACCCTCAGGTCGACCTCGAAGGGCACCACCCCGAGCCTGACGTGCCCCGGGGCGAGCCAGGGCACCAGACGGTCCAGCTGATCGGCCAGCACGGCCGCCGAACAGACACGGGAGACCAACGCACCTTCCCAGACAAGGAAGTGGAACGACCGATCACGCTCCTTGAGGACATGCTGCCGCCCCATCCGGGCCGCCACCGCCGCATCGACGTCACGGATCGATGGGTGTACAGCCGCATACCGGGAGAGCACTCCCCTGGCATAGCCGGGTGTTTGCAGCAGGCCCGGCACCAACGTCGGATCGAAGGACCGGCGGGCGTTCGTGCGCTTCCCCTGGGCGGCATGGGCCTCCTGGACCGGGACGACTCCGCCCGCGAGCTGGCGCCGCCACGAACGGTACTGGGTCTCGACGGTGCGCAGCCGCCCGACCAGCTCGGCAGCGGCTTCAGGTCTGCCGACCGCCTCGGCCCACGCGCGCACGTCCGCCATGGTCGGAGTCTGCTTGCCGCGCTCCAGCTTGCTGACCTTGGACTGGGTCCAGCCCAGCCGGGCGGCCAGCGCCCGGCCGGACAGTTTGCGACCGTCGGTCTGGGTGCACTCCTCGCGCAGTTCCCGCATGCGGGCACCGAGGGCGACCCTGGCCTGCTGAAAGTCCGTGCTCACATGGCGGAAGGTACCTGAGGCAGGAAGTCGGCGTACGGGACCGCGTGGTGCCAGGCGGCATCGCGGACCTGGCAGGCGTGAAGCACCTTGAGCGGGTCCGTGACCAACTCCATGCCAACCGTCCGCTCCCCGTCGAAGTGGAACCGCGCGACGGTTCGTGAGTCGAACAGCCAGAAGTCGGACAGGCCGCCGAGACCGGCCGCCTCGGCGTCGGGGCGCCACATGTAGCGGATGTCCTCCCCGGCAGCCACGTTCGTCCGGGCGCAGGCCAGGAGGTACCGCTGGCCCTCGGTCGGCGGGTTGTCCACCAGCCTCACCCGCTCGAATCGCTTGCCCTTACCGACCATCCGGCGGACGTTGTCGAACCAGGGGTGCCCGACCTCGCCGAAGGTGTCACCGGTACGCAGGAACTCGTCATAGGAGGGCATCTGCCTGTCCGACAGGTAACCGGCCCGCGTCTCGAAGCGCCATGCGGTGTGCTCGAAGCCGTCGTTGATGAACTCGGTGATCTTCTTCTGCGGGACGAACTCCGGTGCACCACTGGACTCCCTCGGCGCGAACCGCACCAGCAGCTCCCGGGGGACGACGACGAAGGCCTCGCCTTCCTTGACGTGCTTGAGCTGCGCCAGATCGGCGGGATCCGTAAGCGACTCGCCCTGCACCAGCACCTCGGACGTATCCAGATCCTCGTAGAGCGTGGGGCAGTCACCCACCCCGGACGTGCTGCCGATCACCCGCAAGCGCCGTGGCATTCGTCGCTCCTCTCCAGGCTTGTCCGGACCCATGAATGAGACGGAGACACGATTTTGTCACCAATCAGTTCTGCTGGCGCGGCATCAAGTCCAGTTCGGCCCAGAGCGTTTTGGCCGACGGGACACGCGCCACCGTTCCCCAGCGGTCCGCCAGCGCGTCCACCAGCAGGAGCCCGCGCCCGCGCTCCGCGCCGAGGGTGGGGTCATCGGGCAATCTGGGCAGCCGGTCCCCGCGGAGATCGGAGACCTCGATCCGGAGCAGTGTGGCCAGGCCGGGACAGGGACCGAGCAGCAGCCGCAGCTGGAAGCCGCGACCAGGGACGCGACCGTGCGTCACCGCGTTCGAAGCGAGCTCGGCGATGATCAACGCGCTGTTCTGGAACACCTCGGCAGTCGGCTTCCACCCCCAAGTGCTCAACTGGCACTCGGCGGCGAGGCGGGCGAGGCGCGCGCCGCGCTTCGAGGAGGGGAACTGCCAGCCGGCACAGAGTGCGGTGTCGGCGAGGTGGGCAAGGGTGATTTCGGACGACATGTCACCGAGAGTGGAGGGTTGCGCGTACCCTGGCCAGAGGGTAGGCCGGTACAGGGTGTAGTGGTACAGCAACAGTCTGTTCTGGTACGGATCATCGGCAGGCGTGGGGTGGTGGTCACCGTGACTTCAGCTGACCAGAACGACGAGGAGCGCCCCGAGGCGCCCGAGGAACCCGATGACAGCTCGGAGTTCTTCCGCGCGATCGGCAAGCAACTCAAACTCCTGCGGGAGCGGGAGAACTTGACGCAAAAGCAGGCTGCGGAGCTGCTGGGGTACAGCGAGGACCTGATCTCCTCGCTGGAGCGCGGGCGGCGGGTGATGCAGAAGGAGTTCCTGGCGTCGGCGGATGCGAAGCTGAACGCGGGTGGGCTGCTGAAGGTCCTTCAGGAGGATGTCGAGAAGGCGAAGATCAAGGCGAGGGAGCGCCATCCCGCCTTCTTCCGCGGATACGTACGGCTAGAGCCGCTGGCAGTCGAGCTGCACGAGTACAGCATCCATCACGTCCCTGGCCTGCTGCAGACCGAGGATCATGCCCGCGCAGTGTTCGCCATGCGGAAGCCACTTCTTGCGGAACAGACCATCGAGGAACGAGTCTTGGCGCGAATGGCCCGCCAGGAGCTCGTTGACCGGTGGCCTGCCCCTGAGCTCAGCTGGATCATCGAAGAGTCCGTACTGCTCCGACCGGTGGGCGGGAAAACCGTACACGCCGGGCAGCTGAGGAAGCTGCTGGAGGCCGGCCGCAAACGCAACATCGAGCTCCAGGTGATGCCCCTCAATCGCCCCGAGCACGCCGGGCTGAGCGGGCCCTTCAGCCTTCTGACACCCAAGGGAAAGCCCCAACTCGGCTACATCGAGATCCAGAGCTTCAGCCATCTGATCACCGACCCGGAGGAAGTCCGTATCCTGGCCGCACAGTACGGCAGCCTTCGGGCCCAGGCGCTCACTCCGCCCGAGTCCCTGGCGCTGATCGAGAAGATGCTGGGAGAACTATGACCACCGAGCAACCCACCTGGTACAAGAGCAGCTACAGCAGCGGCGAGGGCGGCAACTGCGTCGAGGTCGCCTGGTTCAAGAGCAGCCACAGCAACGCAGAGGGCGGCGAGTGCGTAGAGGTATCCGCAACTCCCGCCACCGTCCACGTCCGCGACTCCAAGGACAAGACCGGCCCCGCCCTCACCTTCACCCCCGCCAGCTGGGCCGCGTTCCTCACCCTCGCCACCACCACGCTCTGACCCGCACCACCGGTACCGGTCGGCTCGGCTCCTCCCGCCGACCGGTACCGCCGGGTCCGTCTCCATCCGCTACGCCGTCCGGATGCATTTCGCATCGAACCGCGCCACCGCGCGGTGCGACAACGCCGCAGGTCGGGGCCGCGTTCTTAGCATGCCGCCGTAGGTGCCCGGTCTCCACGCCGGGCTTGCGACTCCAGAAACGGCTGGTACATGCGACCGAGGAACCGCGGACGGCTGCGAGCCTGGGCCACCGGCGCCGCGACCCTGCTGATGGTGGCCGGCACGGCCGCCGCCGCTCCGGCGCCCAGGGAGGCCGACGACCTGAGCCCGGAGATCCGGGCCATCATGGACAAGCCGGCCTACCAGCACGCCCAGTGGGGCCTGCTGGAAATCGACCCGGAGAGCGGGAAGGTGATCCACTCCCGCTTCCCGGACCAGTTCTTCATCCCCGCCTCCAACGCCAAGGAGGTCACCGAGTCCGCCGCCTGGCACGTCCTCGGGCCCGACTCCACCTTCACCACCCCCGTCCAGGCGATCGGCAACCGCTCCGGCTCGACGCTCGACGGCAACCTGGCGCTGGTCGCCCAGGGCGACCTGACGATGGGCGGGCGGACCAAGCCGGACGGCACGGTCGACTACACCACGTTCGACCACACCTACGCCGACTCGGCCCCCGGGGCCATCCTCACCCCCGAGGATCCGCTCGCCGGGATCGACCAGCTCGCCCAGCAGGTCCACGACGCCGGCATCACCCAGGTCAACGGTGACGTGGTGGTCGACGCCCGGAAGTTCACGCCCCCGGCCCTCGACCCGCTGCCGACCCCGCTGATCATCAACGACAACCTGATCGACCTGCTCTCCACCCCGACCAGCCCGGGTCAGCCCGCCGCCCTGACCTGGCGCCCGCAGGTGGCGCCCTACCAGGTCACCTCCACCGTCCGGACGGTGGCGGCCGGCGGCCCGACCGACATCCGGGTCAGCGCCTCGCCCGACGGCACGCAGATCAGCCTCTCCGGCACCATCGCCGCCGACGCCCAGCCCGCGGTGAAGGTCTCCCCGGTCCGCGACCCCAACGCCTTCGGCCGCACCGCGCTGATCGAGGCACTGGCCCGCGCCGGGGTCACCGTCAGCGCCGCGCCCACCGGGGCCAACCCGGTGGCCGACCTCCCCGCGAGCTACGACGGCACCGACCGGGTGGCCGCCTACGTCTCCCCGCCCTACCGCGAGTACGCCAAGCTGATCCTGAAGGTCAGCCACAACCTCGGCGCCAACCTGGCCCTGTGCAACCTGGCCACCTCCCGCGGCAGCACCGACTGCGACGACGGCTACGGGCTGATCCACAGCTTCCTCACCGACGTCGCGCACGTCGACCCGACCCAGTTCCAACTCAACGACGGCCGCGGCGGCGACCCGGCCGACCGGGCCACCCCGCGCGGGCTCGACCAGCTCTTCGCGTACTGGCTGCACACCCCGGACGCGGATGCCTTCCGGCTCGCGCAGCCGATCCTCGGGGTCGACGGCACCCTCGCCGGGTCCTGCAACACGGACGCCTGCCCGGCCAGGGGCAAGGTCTTCGCCAAGACCGGCTCCGCCGTCGGCGGGGACCCGCTGAACCAGCAACTCGCGGTCGGCGCCCAGACCCTGGGCGGCTACCTGGTGAGCGACCAGGGGTGCATGCGCATCTTCTTCCTCGCGGTCAACGGCGCCGCGGTGCCGGACATCCCGGGGTTCGTCCAGGTGGGCAACGACCTCGCCCGGATCGCCGCGCTGCTCCAGCAGGAGGCCTCGGCCGACCGGCCGCGCACGTAAGACCTCCCCGGCTGGGCATGATGCAACTGCCGTGTAGGTGACCGGAAAGGCGGTTCGCGGGGTGCAGCCGGAGCGACAGGTCAGCAAGGTGTTCGCCGACGCCTGGGGGTCGGTGTCCCCCTCGGTCTACGAGACGGCCAGGCTGATCGCGCTGGCCCCCTGGCTGGACGGGCACCGGCACCGGCTCGACTTCCTGCTGGACGAACAGGCCCCCGGCGGCCACTGGGGGCCCTCGGGCGGCCTCGGGCTGGTGCCCACGCTCAGCGCCGTGGAAGCGCTCCTGGTCGTCCTGGGAAGGGGCGACCGGGAGGCCGCGGAACTCCGCGACCGCGTGGACGACGCGGCCGCGGCGGGCCTGCGCTCCCTCGCGTACCACCTGGACAGCCACGACGAGCTGCCCGACACCGCGGCGCACGAACTGATCGTCCCCACCCTGGTGGCGGGCATCAACCGGCTGACCGGCCCCGCCCAGCACCTCCTCGTGCCGGCCGGGCTCCGCCCTGACCTGCCGGAACACCTCAGGCAGACGGTCGGCGCGGCGGGCACGGTCCCGGGCAAGCTGCTGCACGCCTTCGAGGCGTTCGCGGACGAGCGGACCGCGCTGCTCGTCCCGGACGCTCCGGAACTCGTGGGCGGCTCGCCCGCGGCCACCGCGGCCTGGATCCGGTGGCGCGGCGGGCCGGACCAGGGCCCCGGGCGGGCGGGCGCCCTCGCGGCCGTCGTCCGTCGTCAGCACGGGCTGGTCCCGTCGGTCACCCCCACCGCCCCCTTCGAGCGGCTGTGGGTGCTCGCGATCCTGCTCACCGCCGGCTGCGCGGTGGGGGACCCCACTGCTCTCAGGGAGGCGGTCCGCGAGCTCCTGGGGCCGGCGGGCGCACCCGGCGTCCACGGGCTGCCGCCGGACGCCGACGACACCGCCACCGCGTTGCACCTGCTGGGCCTGCTGGGTGAGGTCCAGGAGCCCGCCGTCCTGCGCCGCTTCGAGACGCCCACCCACTTCGCGTGCTACCTCGGCGAGCACACCCCCTCGCCCACCGCCAACGCCCACGTCCTCGAAGCCCTCGGACTCCACCGGCAGCACACCGGCCCCGACCCCTGGGCCGACGAGGCGAGCGCCGAGGTCGTCTCCTGGCTCGACCGGATGCAGGCGCCGGACGGCAGCTGGAGCGACAAGTGGCACTCCTCGCCGTGGTACGCCCTGTACTGCTGCGCCCCCGCGCTGGACACCCACGGCGGGCCGGCGGCTCGTGCGGCGGTCGCCCGCGCGCTGGACTGGCTGCGCAGCCGTCAGCACGGCGACGGCTCCTTCGGGGTGGACGGCGGCAGCCGGGAGGAGACCGCCTACGCGGTCCTGACCCTGGCCCGGTGCACCGACGCCGCCCCGGGCCAGGCCGAGGCGGACCGGGAGCTGCTCGGCCTGGCCCGGGCCTTCCTGCTCGGCACCACCCGGCCGGACCCGGCGCTCTGGCAGGACAAGGACCTCTACACGCCGCAGGCCGTCGTCGAGGCCGCGGTGACCGCCGCGCTGGAGGTCACCGACCGGCTGCTGATCACCGCACCGGGCCCCGCCCTGTCGATCGCGGACGCCTTGGCGGTGATCGGCGACCACTTCGACGGTCCGCCCGGGCACCGGACGGCGGTCCGGGCGGCCGAGGTCGCCCAGGTCACCCGAGCCTGGGCCGAGGGGCACAAGGGCATGCCCCAGGCCCCCATCCCGGCCCTCTCCCTCGTGATCACCCGGGCCAACCCCGAGCTGACGCCGGCGGAGCTGGAACTGATGATGCGGGCGATGATGTGGATCTACGCCCTGGACGACCTGTTCGACACCGCCGGTCTCGCCGACCAGGAGCTCCAGCAGCACGGCGAGCGCTACCTGGCCGTCCTGGCCGGCGACCGGATCCCGGCGCACGCCCGGGCGCAGGACGCACTCGTGCCACCCCTGGAGGAGATCGTCGCCGGCCTCGCGGCCTACCCACTCTTCGCGCGCCTGCGGCCGCACCTGGTCGAGCAGTTCGCGGCGGTCATGGGCGGCATGCGCAGCGAGCACAGCTGGCAGCACGCCCTGCGGCGGCAGCAGCAGCACGAAGGCGCTGTGCTCCCCGGCTTCGCGGAGAACGTCGCCGTCGGCCGCCGGTCGATCGGTGGACCGGGCTACTACGCCGTCGCGCTGATCCTGCTGGACGACGCGTCCGCCGAGGACGTCCTGCCGCAGCTGGACGAACTGTCGATGCAGGCGGGCGTCTGCATGCGGCTGGCCAACGACCTGGCCACCCACCGCCGCGAACGGGAGGAGGGCGGCGTCAACGCCGTCCTCCTCCGCCGGACCGCAGCCGGCGGAGGCGGCCGCGATCCGCGCCGCGCCCTCGCCGAGGCGGAAACCCAGGTGGCGCGCGACCTGCACTGGGCCCTGACGCGACTCGGCGCCCTCGCAGCGACCCGCCACACCGACACCGGCCGCCCCGAACGCGCCCTGCTCCGCATCGCCCACGCCACCTGCGCCCAGTACGGCCGCGTCGACTTCCGCTCGGCGGATGCCTGACGCCTGCCTGACAGTTCGGTGTCGGCCGACGCCAAGCCCCTGCCTGACAACCCGCGTCAGCCGACACCAAACCCCCGCCCAACAACCCCCGCCAGCCGACACCAAACCCCCGCCCAACAACCCGCGTCAGCCGACACCAAACCCCCGCCCAACAACCCGCGTCAGCCGACACCAAACCCCCGCCCGACAACCCCCGCCAGCCGATACCTGGCGCTGGCCTGACAACCCGCGTCAGCCGACGCCAAACCCCCCGCCTCACAACCCCCGCCCGATAACCCGCGTCGGATCATCGCGCGGCCCCCCAGTCCGGCCGGGAGGTGCCCCCATCACCCAGCCTCTGGCTGGGTGATGGGGGCACCTCCCGGCCGGACTGGGGAAGGGCCTGGGACTGGGGAAGGGCCCGGGACTGGGGAAGGGCCCGGGACTGGGGAACAGCTGGGGAAGGAACTGGGGATGGGGAAGGGCCTGGGGAAGGGACTGGGGATGGGGAAGGGCCTGGGGGAAGGGACTGGGGATGGGGACACCTCCACCCGGGGCTGGGGGCGGATGCCCGGCCTCGCGTGCCCGGCGAGGTCCGCCGGACAGCCCCTACCGCCGGCCCGCGGCCAGCAGGGCCACGGCCGGGAGGTCGAGCAGGCCGTCCGCCGCCACCCGCGCGGCTGCCAGGCGGTCGTAGGCGGCCTTGGTGCGGGCGAACACCTCGGGCGGCTGCCCGGTCACCGCCAGGCCGATGCCGGCCACTCCGCCGGCCGGGCCGGACCACCAGACCTCCGGGTCCGCCCGGTGCGTCCAGGCGAGCTCGTCGCAGACCACCTCGGCGCACCCGGCGTGCTCCAGCAGGCCGCGCAGGCCCTCGGCGGTCCGGGCGAAGTCGGACGGCGGGGTCGGGAAGACCGGCCGCTCGCCGCCGGCCTCGTCCAGCGCCAGGTTGAACAGCGACATCGCCTCGTTGCCGGTGCCGTGCCAGATCGTCACCGCGAGCCGGCCGCCCGGGCGGACCACCCGGCGCAGCTCGGCCAGCGCCGCCCACGGGTCCTCCACGTGGTTGACCACGAAGTTGGCCACCGCGGCGTCGAACGCGCCGTCCGGGAACGGCAGCTCGGGCAGCACCGCCTGCCGCACCTCCGCGCCGGGGGCGTGCGCGGCCGCCAGCGCCACCATGCTCGGCTCGGCGTCCACCGCCACCACCTCGGCGCCCCGGGCCAGCGCCGCCGCGGCGACCGTGCCGGGGCCGGTGCCGACGTCCAGCACCCGCGTCCCGGCGCCCACCGCGGCCGCGTCAAGCAGCGCGCCCGCCGTCGCACCGCACAGGGCCGCGAAGCTCCCCGCGTACGCCTCGCCCGCCCCCGCCCACATCCGCCGCTCGTGCGCGTCGAACTCGCCGGCCATGATTCGCCCTCCCCTGTTCCGGATCCTGGTCCTGTGCCGGATCCTGCTGTGAGCCTACGGACCGTCCGCACGTCCGTCCGCAAATCCAGGTGCCCCCGCCAGGTCACGCCGGTAGCGTGCACCACCATGGCATCGGAACTGACACGCCCCCCGCTCCAGGCGGACGAACGCACCGCACTGATCGGCTGGTTGGACCTGCAGCGGCAGATCCTGCGTTGGAAGTGCGAGGGGTTGACCGACCAGGACGCGCACCGCTCGGTCATCCCGACCTCACCGGCCATGACCATGGCCGGCCTCCTCGCCCACATGCGCTGGACCGAGCACACCTGGCTGGAGGTGATGTTCCTCGGCGGCGACGAGAAGCAGAACCCGGCGTTCGACGCGTCGGACGAGGACGCCGACTGGCGCACCGACGGTCGCCCCCTCGCCGACCTGCTCGCGGAGTACGAGGCCCAGTGCGCCCGCAGCAACGAGATCGTGGCCGCGGCCTCGCTGGACGACGTCGGGCGCCACTCCGGCTACCGCTCCGGCGGCGCCAACCTCCGCTGGATGCTGATCCACCTCGTCGAGGAGACGGGTCGCCACGCGGGGCACGCGGACATCGTCCGGGAGCTCCTCGACGGCGCGAAGGGCTACTACTAGGGGGCCCTGCGTCCCGGCAGCCACACCGGGCCTCAATTCCCCCTCAAATCCTCCACATCGCGTTCGGACCGGCGTACCGTGAGGGCTCTTCCTGCTCGGCAGGCACTCGTCTCCAGGGGGCATGATGCAGTTCGTGGCGAAGGTACGGGCAGCATTCGACGCACTGGTCACGCGGCGCAACCGCCGCCTGGCCGAACAACTCGACCGCCCCGGCGGCAACTTCCGCAGCGCCCAGGCACCGGACATGAAGCTCGTCCGCGCCCGGGAGCTCGACCGCCTCAAGGGCACGGGCGTCCCGCGCATCTGAGGTCTGCACCCAGGTGACCGGCCCTCACCCGGCTGCCGCGCCGAACCAGCGCGGCAGCCGGTCGAGCAGGTCCTGCTGGTCCTCGCCGACCCAGGCCACGTGGCCGTCCGGGCGCAGCAGCACCGCCGGCGCGTCCAGCTCCGGGCTGACGTCCACCACGTGGTCGATCCGGTCCGCCCAGCCCGCCACCGAGAGCCGGCCGCCGCCGGTCTGGTCGAGCAGCAGGCCGCGGCCGGCGTGCATCAGCCCGTAGAGGTGGCCGCCCTCCTTCAGCTGCACGTCCCGCAGCCGGCGCCCCAGCAGGTCATGCCCCTGGCCGGATTCGCCGTCGGACTCGCCGGACTCGTCGGACCCGCCGCCGACGTCGTAGCGGACCGCGATCGCGGTGAGCTTCTCGATCAGGTACCGGTTCACCTCGTCGAAGCCCACCAGCTCCGCCAGCAGCCGGCGCACCGCCTGGGCGCCCGGCTCGGTGGACATCAGCTCGGTCTGCGCGCGGGTGTTGTCCAGCACGGCGGCCGCCACCGGGCGCCGCTCCTCCTGGTAGCTGTCCAGCAGCCCCTCCGGTGCCCAACCGGCCACCTCGGCGGCCAGCTTCCAGCCCAGGTTGAACGCGTCCTGGACCCCGAGGTTGAGCCCCTGCCCGCCGGTCGGCGGGTGCACGTGCGCCGCGTCGCCGGCCAGCAGCACCCGGCCGACCCGGTAGCGCTCGGCCAGCCGGGTGGCGTCGCCGAAGCGGGAGAGCCAGCGCGGCGAGTGCACGCCGAAGTCGGTGCCGGCGTACGCGCGCAGCTGCTGCCGGAACTCCTCCAGGGTCGGCGGGACGGTGCGGTCCTCGGCCACCCCGGCGGCGGGCACGATCACCCGGAACACGCCCTCGCCGGTGGGCATCGCGCCGAACCAGAGCTGGGTCCTGCGGACCTCGGCCACCACGGCGGCCAGCTCCTCCGGCGACGTCGTCATCTCCATCTCGCCCAGCAGCGCCTCGCGCCTGGCCGGCTCGCCGGGGAAGGCGACGCCGAGCAGCTTGCGCACCGCGCTGCGGCCGCCGTCGCAGCCGACCAGGTACCGGGTGCGCAGCTGCGTGCCGTCGGCCAGCTCGGCGGTCACCCCGTCGGCGTCCTGGGTCAGCCCGACCAGCTCGCAGCCGCGCCGCAGCTCGGCGCCGAGCTCGGTGGCGTGCTCGGTCAGCAGGCGCTCGGTCTGCACCTGCGGGATGCCGAGGACGTACGAGTGGGCGGTGTCCAGCCCCTCGGGCCACTCCCTGCCGAGGCCGGCGAAGAAGCCGCCGACCCGGTGCTGCGTGCCGAGTGCGAGGAACCGGTCGAGCAGGCCGCGCTGCTCCATCACCTCGATGCTGCGCACGTGCAGGCCGAGCGCACGGACCTGCACGGTCGGCTCCGCCGACTTCTCGAGCACGACCGTGCGCACGCCGTGCAGCCGCAGCTCGGCGGCCAGCATCAGACCGGTCGGTCCGCCGCCGGCAATGATCACGTCGATCATCTCAACCCCTCTTCCCAGCTCAGGACGGCGATTGTGCGCCCTCGCAGGGGCCTTGCCGCAAGCCCCCCGGTGCGCTATAGCTTGGAAGTGGCGGGGAGTACCTGACCTGCGGCTATCCGGCCGCCGCCCCGCTCGTGGCCGTGGCCGTGGCCGCCACCGTGGCCTGCCGGACCAGCTCGACCCGCGACAGCTTCCCCGTCGCCCCCAGCGGCAACGCCGCCAGCGGCACCAACTGCTCGGGCAGCTTGCGGCGCTCCAGCCCGCGGACCTCCTCCAGGTGCCGGTTCAGCTCGGGCAGGGCCGGGGCGGGGCGCCCCGGGCGGGCCACCACGCAGACGCACAGGCGCTCCCCGAACTCCGGGTCGGGCACCGCCACGCAGACCGCCTCGGCCAGGTCCGGGTGGGTGGCCGCGTGCCGCTCCACCTCCGCCGGACTGATCGAGTACCCACCGCGCTTCACCACCTGGCTGTTGCGGCGCAGCAACCGCACCCGGCCCTCGGCGGTCACCAGCCCGTGGTCGCCGGTCCGCACCCAACCGCCCGACCGCCGCCGGGCATCCAGCTCGGGCGCACCCACGTAGCAGAGCGGGGTCATCGGCCCCAGCGCCCACAACTCACCGGCCACCCCGACGGGCAGCGGCCGCCCCTGCTCGTCACAACTGCGGAACCCGCACACCGCGGGGTCCGGGCGGCCGAGCAGCGTGGTGTCCTCGCTCTGCCGCCAGTGCTCGGCCCGGCAGTTGACGCCGTCCGAGGAGCCGTACAGATTGCTCACCGGACACCCGAACCGCTCCAACGCAGCCGCCAGCAGCGGGGCGGGCACCCCGTCACAACTGAGCACCAGCGCCCGCAGGAACGAGAACCGCTCCCCGGGCTCGGACGGCACCGCCAGCATCCGCTGCACCATGGTGGCCACCCCGAACACATGGGTGGGGCGGTGCACGGCGATCGCCCGCATCGCGGCGGGGGCGTCGAACCCGTCGAGCAGCACCAGGGTGCCCCCGTGCCGGTAGAGGGTCACCACCCCGAGCGACCCGTAGGACGAGGCCAGCGGCACCATCACCAGCGCCCGCGGCACCGCGGTCCCCGCATACACGGCCCGCAGATAGTTCCCCCGCCCCCCGGCCATCGCATCATGCGAGTACGCGATCATCTTGGGCTCCGCCTCCGACCCGGACGACACCAACACCCGCGCCGGCCCCCCAGGATCCACGGCGCCGCCCGCCGCCCCCGCTCCCCCAACCCCGTGCCCGCTCCCGCCCACAACCAGCGCCACCCCGACCCCAACCGCCGACCCCGCTCCCGCTCCCCCAACCCCGTGCCCGCTCCCGCCCACAACCGGCGCCACCCCAACCTCAACCGCCGACCCCGCCCACCTTGCCCCTGCGGGGCCGGTGGGCGGAGCGGGGGCGGGCCTCGCGGGGAAGGGAGCACCCGCGGCGGATTCCCCCTCAGCCGGCTGCACCGCCCCCGGTGCCTCGCCACCCCACGAGCTGGCCGCGCCCGCTCCCCCAACCCCTAGCTCGGCCCCACCCGCTACCCCCACACCAAGCCCCGTCGCACTCCCTCCCTCGACCCTGCCCGCCGGCCCCGCCCCCCGCCCGGCCCCTGCGGGGCCGGCGGGCGGGGCGAGGCCGGGCAAGGCAGGACCGGGCAGGGCGGAGCCGGGCGAGGCAGGGGCAGGCATGGCGGGACCGGGCGAGGCAGGGAGTGCGGCGAGGCCGGCCGAGGCGGAGCCAGGCCAGGCAGGGCCGGACGAGACACGGCCGGACGCGGCGGGGCCGGGCGAGACGGGGCCGGGCGAGACGGGGCCGGACGCGGCGGAGCCGGGCAAGGCGGAGCCGGACGCGGCGGAGCCGGGCGAGACGGGGCCGGACGCGGCGGAGCCGGGCGAGACGGGGCCGGACGCGGCGGAGCCGGGCGAGACGGGGCCAGGCAAGGCGGAGCCGGGCGAGACGGGGCCAGGCAAGGCGGAGCCGGGCGAGACGGGGCCAGGCAAGGCGGAGCCGGGCGAGACGGGGCCAGGCAAGGCGGAGCCGGCAGTGCCCGGGGAGGCTTCGCCCCCCGGCAGCCGCACCGCTCCGCGGGCCTCGCCGCCGACCGTGAACGCCGCCCGCAGGTGGGGCAAGCGTGTGTCCGCCTCCGCCAGGACCGCGCGGGCGGTGGCGGCCGTGGCAACCAGCCCGCTCGCCCTTGAGCGGTGGAGGAGGCTGAAGGCGTCGGCGCTGCCGCGGCCGTCCGGGAAGGTCAGGGCGACCGAGCCGAGGGCGGCGACGGCCAGCTCCGCGGCCACGGCCGGCCAGCCGTTGGGGAGGCGGAGGGCCACGATCTCCCGGTCGGCGATCCCTGCCCCACGCATGGCCTCCGCGAAGCACCCGACCCGGTCCGCGAGTTCGGCGTACGTCAGGGAGCCCGTGGGGTCGATCACCGCGGGCCGGTCCGGGTGGCGGTGGACCTGCCGGGTGAAGAGGCGGTACAGGTCCTCGCCCGGGTAGTGCCCCTGGTCGGCCCAGGACCGGCGCAGCTCGGCCGGGACCAGGTCGGCCAGTTCCAGCCCCTGCCGGGAGGTCCACGGACGGGTACGGGCCATCATGGTACTGGTCAACGCACGAACTCCCAGGGCGAGTTGGGCAACAGGCAGCGGTCACGGTGCAGCGCCCCGGCGAACCGCGGATCACGGGCGATCTCCCCCGGCGTGAGCGAGGCGGCCGCACCGCCCGGCGCCCCCCGTACCCCGGGCGCGCTGGCGCACCCCAGCAGCACCCGCGCCGCGGACCAGAGCGAGGAGTCCACCCGGCGCCCGCACCCGGTCGCCGCCCGGGCCACCAACGCGGCCAGGACGCCCTCCGCGCTCACCAGGCCGCCGAAGATGTCGGTGATGGTCATCAGCGACGGCGTCGGCGGCCGCCCGGGCGGGGTGACCAGGGCCGCCAGTCCGCTGTGCGCCTGGACCAGGTAGTCCGTCCCCACCGGGGCGTCGGGGCCGAAGAGTTCACCCCACCCGGAGGCCCAGGCGTGCACCAGTCCCGGCCGGTCGGCGAGCAGCTCGTCCGCTCCCAACCCGAAGGCCTCGGCCTTGCCGGGGGCGAGGTTGTGCAGGAACACGTCGGCCTGGTCGACCAGTTCGCGGATCGCCCGTTGCCCGGCGGCGGACCGCGGGTCGGCCTGCACCGCCTCCTTGCCGCGGTTGAGCGCGTGGAAGCGGGCCGAGCAGTCGCCCGCCATCGGCGGCACGCCGCGCAGCGGGTCGCCACCCTCGGGCTCGATCCGGATCACCCGCGCGCCCAGCAGCGCGAGCAGGTGGCCGGCCAGCGGACCCTGCAGCCGCCGCGTCATCTCCACCACCAGCAGCCCGCCCAACGGCAGCCTCCCACCGCCGAGTTCACCGAGCGGCTCGCCGGCCCACCGCGCACCGCCCCCGCCGATCCGCCACGGCGGTTCACCACCCTCCCCAACCCCGGTGAGACGCACCGGCACGATGCCCACCCCCGCCGCGGTCGCCGCCGCCACCACCTCGTGGTACGCGAACCCCCTGACCAGTCCCGCCAGTTCGCCCGGCAGCGGGCACACCCCGGACGAGAACCGCAGCTGGAACGGCGGCCACCCGCGCCCGATCGCCCGGCGCTCGGCGCCCAGCCGTTCCCAGAACACCAGCCACCGGCCGGCCTCCAGCGCCTCGATCTCGAACCGGACCCCGTCCCGACTGGTGAACGGCGGCACCTCGCAGGGCGCCAGGTCCACCTCCGTGAACGCCTCGGCGACCTCGGCACCCTCGGCACTCTCGTCGTCCCCGGCCGTGGCCGCCGCGAGGTACTGGCCGACCGCCAGCAGCGCCGCCCCGGCCACCGAGGTCCGCACCTCGCGCACCGGCGCCCCGCGCAACGCGGCGAGCCGGGCGGCCAGCAGGCCCTGCACGGCGAGCACGCCGGCCACCGCGCCCGCGTAGTCGACGCCGAGCGGCGTGGGCTCCCCGTACCGGCGGCCGTGGACCTGCGCGATCCCGCAGGCGGCCTGGACGTCCGTCTCGCTCGCCAGCGGGAGGCGCACCGGGCCGGCCCAGTCGACGGTGCAGCCGACCCCGTCGAGCTCCAGCCGGCCGGCCACCCCGGCCGGCACGCCCGCACCCGGCTCGCGCGTGACCCGGCAGCCCAGTGCGCCCAGGTGCCGCGCCGCGAGGGCCGCCGCCGTACTGTCACCCGCCACGGTCAGCGACCGGCCGGCCAGCGGCGAGCCGGCCAGGGGCGGACCGGCCGCCGCCCTTCCGATATCTGACGCCGCGTCAGAACTCAACAGGGAATCGGTCGTTGCCATGGGCCCTCGAGACACGGAGACGGTACGGCTGCGCTCGGTGATCAAGCTATCACAGGAAGTGACACGTGATCACCGAGCCGATCCCAGCCCCCGCAGAGCGGCTACTCCGCGACCTCGCCGCCCTCGGCGGGTCCGTGACCGCCGTCGGCCCGGTGGGCCTTGAGCTTGCGCCACACCGTCACCAGGGCGGCCAGTTCGGCCTCGTCCAGCACCTCGGTGAAGACCGGCGCGAGCACCTTGCGCCGGGTCTCGTTGGCCTCGGCGAAGGCAGCCCGGCCCCGCTCGGTCAGCTCGATCAGCACCGAACGGGCGTCGGTGTCGGAGGAGGTGCGGACCACCAGGCCGCGGACCTCCAGGGCGTCGACCACCCGGGAGACCTGGCTGCGACTGAGCATGGTCTTCGCGCCGAGCTCGGTGGCCCCGACCGGTTCCTGTCGGCCGGCGAGCCAGAGCATCACCTCGAACCAGGAGAGCGGCAGGTCATGGGCGCGGACCAGCTCGCGGCCGACCTGGGCCGCGAGGGTGGTACCGGCCCAGACCAGGCCGTAGAAGGCGTGGTCCTCGTCGGACAGCGGGCCCATCGTGAGGTCGGCTCGGGGGGTCATGGTCCTCAGCGTACCGAGTTGCGTGCGCGCGCACACTCTGGGCTAGCATGTGCGTGCACACACACGGAGATGAGGAACGCCCCATGCCCGAGCCCACCCAGCCCACCGCCCTCGACCGGCTCCGCGCCTCGCTGGCCGCCGCCTCGAACGAGAACCGCGTCCGCAGCTTCCTGCACCGCTGGCTGCTGCTGCTCGAGCAGCCAGCGCCCGACGCCGAGCCGCTGCGCGAACTCCTCGCGGACGACCTCGAGATGACCCTCTCCGACGGCCGGGTGCTGCACACCTTCGAGGAGGTCGCCGCCTGGTACGCGGGCGCCCGCGAGCTGGTCGGCGTCAGCATCCACCACATCGTCGACCTGGTCATCACCCCCGCCCCCGACGGCGGCAGCTACCAGCTGGCCATGGACTTCTCCTGGCAGGGCATCGCGAACAGCGGCCGGCCGATGACCGCCCGCACCCGCCACCGCTGGACCCTCACCGACACCGGCGAGCGCTTCCTGCGCCTGTCCCGGTTCGCCGTCACCCAGCTCGAGCCGTTCGCCCCGGTGACCGCGGAGGAGGCCCTCGCCGCCTTCCGGGCAGCCTGCTGACACGCCTTCCGGGACGCCCGCTGACCCGCCGTCCGGGCCGTTCGGGTACCGTCACCGCCATGACGGCCACCCAGCTCTCCACCGACACCGAGCGCGACGCCCTCTGCGGGTTCCTCGACAAGCAGCGGGCCGCCCTGCTGCGCAAGCTCGACGGGGTCTCCGACGAGGCGGCCCGCCTGGCGCCGACCGCGAGTTCGCTCTCGCTGCTCGGACTGGTCAAGCACTCCGCGCTCTGGGAGCGGCGCTGGTTCCAGATCATCGTGGCGGGCCGGGTCTTCGCGGACGAGTGGCCGCAGACCGAGGACCCCGACCCGGACGTCGAGGACTTCCGGGTCGACGAGTCCGACACGGTGGCGCACTGGGTCGGCTACTTCGAGGAACAGGCCGCCGTCTCCCGCGAGATCACCGCCGGTCTGGACCTCGACACGCCCTGTGCCTGGCCCGACCTCGCCCACCGCAACCTGCGCTGGGTCCTGCTGCACATGATCGAGGAGACCGCCCGCCACGCGGGCCACGCCGACATCATCCGCGAGACCCTCGACGGCGCCCGCGGGCTCTGAGCCTGCGGCTCGGCAGGTCGGTCCAGGTCCGGCGGGTCGGTCCAGGTCCGGCTGATCAGTCCGGCTTCCGCAGGTCAGTCCAGGTACAGCGCCGCCAGCCGCGGCAGGCGGCGCGCCATCTCCTCCCGGTCGTCGAAGTCGAAGTCCCACGCCGGGTCCAGCTCCGGGTACCGCAGCCCGCCCGGGTCGAGCGGCAGCTCCTCGCCGGTCACCTCCCGGTGGGCGGCCAGCGCGATCGACAGGGTGGTCTCGCACGACAGGTCCTCCCACTCCCCCGCCGCCGCCCGCACCGCCGGCAGCTCGGCCAGCGAGTCCGGATCGGCCAGCGCCGCCTCGAACACGGCGCGCCCCTGCATGATCAACCAGCCGCGGAAGTAGTCGAACCCGTCGTCCGAACACCCTCCGTTGATCGTGTAGGCCGCCGCCCAGAGCGGGTTGAGGTACGACTGCGCCAGCAGTGTGTCCAACGCCCGCTCCGCCGCCACGATCTGCTCTGGCGACCGCTCCGCGAGCAGCGCCCGGGCGGCCTCCGCCACCGCCTCCGCGTCGGCGGGTTCCGCCGCCCGCTGCCGGGCGTCCTCGATCAACTGCCAGAACTGCTGCGTCTCCATGGCCCAGAGCATGCCGCCGGCCACTGACAGCAGCCGTTCGGCCCCGACCACTCACAGCAGCCGTTCGACCACCACCCGGGCGGCCGAATCGCGGTCCGTCCGTTCAAGGTCGAGGATCGAAGCATGAGAGCCTTACCCACCCGCAGAGCAATCGCGGCCGCCACGCTGGCCCTCGCCGGGCTACTGCAGGTGGCGACCCTTCCGGCACAGGCCGCCGCCCCGGCCGGGACGGTCCAGCAGGACCAGCCCGGGACACAGGCGAGCCGCCTCGACAGCGCCATCCAGCAGGCGATGCAACAGGCCGGTGTGCCCGGGGCGATCGTCGGACTGTGGCAGCCGGGGCAGCCCGACTACGTGCGCACCTTCGGCTACGCCGACACCGCCACCAAGACGCCCATGGGTCAGAACTTCAACCAGCGGATCGGCAGCCTGACCAAGACCTTCACCGCCACCGCCATACTGAAGCTGGCCGACGAGGGCCGGTTGGGCCTGGACGACCCGATCTCCACGTACGTCTCCGGCGTCCCCAACGGCGACAACATCACGCTGCGCCAGCTGCTGGAGATGCGCAGCGGCCTCTTCCCCTACTCCTCCGACACCACCTTCGTCAACAAGCTCCTCGCCGACCCGACCGCGCCGTGGACCCCTGAGCAGTTGCTCGCCTACGGCTACGCCCACCCCAACCTGTTCGCCCCCGGCAGCCAGTTCCTGTACGACAACAGCAACTACATCCTGCTCGGCCTGGTGGTCGAGAAGGTCTCCGGGCAGAGCCTCACCGACTACCTGCACGACCACGTGACCTCGGTCGCCGGACTCAAGAACACCTTCATGCCCAAGGCCGCCGAGTTCCCCAACCCGCACGCCCAGGGCTACACGGTTCAGACCCCGACCGGCCAGGAGGCCATCTCCACGGACTGGAACCCCAGTTGGGGCTGGGCGGCCGGTTCGGTGATCTCGGACCTGAACGACCTGCACACCTGGGCCGTCGATGATGCCACCGGCACCCTGATCGGCGCCGACATGCAGGCGCAACGGACCAACTTCATCGGGGTCGCCGGCTACAACGGCGCGGGCTACGGCCTGGGCCTGTTCGACATCAACGGCTGGATCGGGCACAACGGGTCCCTCCCGGGCTACGAGACCGTCGCGGTGTACCTGCCCAGCCAGCAGGCCACCCTGGTGGTGGAGATCAACACCGACATCACGTACCAGGGCAACGAACCGAGCACCCTGATCGCCAAGGCCGTCACCCAGGTGGCGACCCCGAACAACGTCTACGACCTCCCGCCGGCGGGCTGATCTGCCGCCGGCTGACCTGCTACTGGCGGGAGAGCTGGACCTGCCGCTCCGCGTCCGTGAACCCCAGGGCGCGGTAGAGGTGGATCGCGTGGTACGCCGGGTCGGCCACCACCACGAGGCGGCGGGCGCCCAGTTCGCCCGTCGCCCACGTGCCGGCCCGGTGCACCAGCGCCGTGGCGAGGCCCTGGCGGCGGAAGTCGGGGTGGGTCTCGACGTCCTGGTAGCGCGCCAGGCGGTCGCCGTCACCGCTGCCGTCACCGCCACCGCTGCCGAACACCCCCAGGCCGGCCCGCATCGTCCCCGCCACGAAGGCGCCGAACCAGACGCCGTGGCCCGCCACGCAGAGGCAGCGGTGCTCGGCGACCTTCCGGGCCAGGAACGCCCGGTACTCGGGCGGCGCCGCGTCGCCGCCGTTGCTGGCGATGCCCAGCTCGAGCGCCTGCGCCCAGTCCGCGTCCGACTCCACGGCCAGCGGCCGCAGTTCGACCTCCGCGTGGCGCTCCGCGTGGCGCTCGGGGTGGCGCTCCGGGGCCGGCCGCAGCCGGGTCGCCGTCAGCACCGTGCTCACCTCGGCGGCCAGCCCGAGCCGGGCGAGCTCCGCGGGGTCACCGGTGCCGCCGGCCGTCCCGTCCACCCCCAGCGAGAGGTGTGCGGCCTGCGGGAACTCGGCCTCGAACGCCGCCACCCAGTGCGCCAACTCGCCCGGCGCGGGCGGGGCCGCGAGCAGCACGAAGTTGCCCCACCAGTAGCCCGGGTTGGCCGGGGTGCGGACCACCAGGTGCGACCCGCGGTCGGCCACCTCGGAGCCGGCCATCCTCCGGAGCATCAGATCGGTACGGAAACCCAGCGATTCGACCTTCATCCCCTGATGCTACGACCCGCTCAGGCCCCCGCCCGCGCCCGGACCGCCGCCGGGGCGCTCGCCGGGCTCCCGCTGCGGAACGGCGGCTGCGGGTCGTACTCCAGGAGCAGCTGGATCACCTGCGCCGTCTCCTCGTCGGCCAGCAGCGCGGCCAGGGTGAGCGCCATGTCGATCCCCGCCGACACCCCCGCTGCGGTGACCACCTTGCCCTGTCGCACCACCCGGTCCGCGACGTACCGGGCGCCGTAGGACTCCAGTTGCTCGCGCGCCGACCAGTGCGTGGTGGCGTCCAGTCCGTCCAGCAGCCCGGCCCCCGCGAGCAGCAGCGAGCCGGTGCAGACCGAGGTGGTCCAGGTCGTGCGGGCCGCCACCGCGCGGAGCCAGCCGGTCAGCTCGGGGTCCTCGGTGCGGGACCGGGCCCCCGGCCCGCCCGGCACGACCAGGACGTCGGCCGAGTCGACGTCCCGGTACGCGTGCGTCGCGGTCAGGGCCAGGCCGCCCGGGCTCGTGACCGGCCCTGGGGCGGTGGCGGCGAAGGTCACCTCGGCCCCGGGCAACATCCGCAGCACCTCGTAGGGGCCGACCACGTCCAGGGCGGTCACCCCGGCGAACAGCGGGAAGACGATGTGCATCCGTGTACTCCTCACAGGTGGGCCGGGCGCTCGGGGCGGGTGAACCGCTCCCGGTACTGGCCCGGCGTGGTGTTCAGCACCCGGCGGAACGCCCGGTGCAGGGTGCCCGGCGTGCCGAAGCCGCAGCGGGCGGCGATCACGTCCAGGCAGGCGTCGGTGGACTCCAGCAGGGTGCGCGCCAGCTCCACCCGGGAAGCCTCCACGTAGGCGGCCGGGGACCGACCGACGTCGTCGGCGAAGACCCGGAAGAACTGACGCTCGCTCAACCCCGCCCGGGCCGCCAGCGCAGCCACCGACAGGTCCCCCTCCGGATGCTCGGCGATCCACGCCTGCGCGGCGCGCACCGCGTCCCGCGCCGGCTGCTGGGCCGCCAACTGGACGCTGAACTGGCTCTGGCCGCCCGGCCGCTGGACGAACATCACCAGCCGGCGGGCGATCGCCCGGGCCTGCTCGGCCCCCAGGTCCTGCTCCACCAGGGCGAGCGCCAGGTCCATGCCGGCGGTCACCCCGGCCGAGGTCCAGACCGGGGTGTCACCGGACTCGTCACGGGTGAAGAGCGCGTCCCGCTCGACCCGCACCGCCGGGTGCTCGGCCGCCAGCCGCCCGCAGCTGCCCCAGTGCGTGGTGGCCCGCCGCCCGTCCAGCAGACCGGCCCGGGCCAGCAGGAACGCCCCGGTGCACACCGACACCACCCGCTCCGCCCGCCCCGCCGCCGCCCGCAGCGCGGCCACCACCCGCTCGTCCGCCGCTGCCTCGTGCACCCCGGGGCCGCCGACCGCGACCAGCGTGCCGATCGGGCCGGGCCACTGCTCCGGCACCCCGTCGACGGCGACCGCGATCCCGCCGGAGGAGGCCACCAGGGGATGGGCGCTGCCGGTCGCTGCGGCCGCCGTGGCCACCAGGCACTCGTACGCGGGCACCCCGTCGACCGCCGGCGCGCTGCTGAACACCTGGTGCGGGCCGGTCAGATCGAGCACGTTGAACCCGGCGAAGACGAGGAAGACCACGCGGTGGGGCATGCTTCGATCATCGGCCGGGCCGGCGATGGCGGCAATGACGCGTGTCTGGCGATTCCTGCCACCGCTGTGGAACGGTGAACCCATGACGGACACGCTCGTGACGGACGAGCTCACCCTGCGCCCCTGGCAGCGGACGGACATCCCGGCCCTGGTGGCCGCCGGCCAGGACGCCGACCTGCGCCGCTGGCTGACCACCCCGCTCCTGGACGAAGCCGACGCCGAACGCTGGGTGCAGACCCAGCAGGACGGGTGGACGGCCGGCACCCGCTACGGCTTCGCGGTCGTGGCCCCCGAGGGGCTGGTCGGCCACGCCACCGTCAAGGACCTCGCCCCGGGCAGACCGACCGCCGAGGTGGGCTACTGGACCGCCGCCCACGCCCGCGGCCGCGCGATCGCCCCCCGCGCCCTGACCACCCTCACCACCTGGACCCTCACCACCTTCGGCCCCGCCGGCCTCCAACGCCTGGACCTGCTCCACCAGGAGGACAACCAGGCCTCCTGCCGCGTCGCCGAAAAGTCGGGCTACCCCTTCAGCCACCTCCTCCCCGCCACCCCACCCGACTTCCCCCGCACCGGCCACGTCCACGTACGCCCGGCGGTGGGATGACCACAGCGACGCGGCACAGCAGGGGCGGGCCCATCGGGTAGGGCACCCCTGCGCCGTCGTGGCCCACGTCCCGCCTGCCGCTGCCCGCCGCCGGCCGGGGTGGGGGGCAGGCGCCGGCCAGCGGAGGGCGGGTCACCTGCGCGTGGCGTGCCTCGAGGATGGGCTGAGCCGGTCCCGAAGGTCGGCGGGCGGGGGCGAGGGCGAGTCCCGCCCCCACGCCATGGCCACGCCCCGAACAGCAGGTCCGCACCCCGCTGGACCGGCCCCCACCCCCACGCCATGACCGCTCCCGGCCCGCCCGGTCCGTCCGACCGAGGCGAACAGCGCCGTGAAGTCGAACGGGTGCAGCGTGCGCGGGTCGAAGACCTCCACCTCGACCTCCGGGGCCAGCTCCGCGGCCACCGCGAGCGCGTCGTG
>NZ_JBNQTI010000102.1:0-31589 GCF_050325825.1 Kitasatospora sp. LaBMicrA B282 | reverse complement strand
CCGCCCGCAGCCCGGCGGCCACCAGCGCGGCCACCGCGCCGGCCCGCTCGCCGGCGCCGGCCAGCACCAGGGTGTGGCCGGGGGCGCCGGTCGGGGACCGGTGCGGGCGGGCCGGCTGCCAGACCGGGCGCAGGAACCAGTCCGGCACGGTGGCGGCGGTGCCCAGCAACTCCTCGGCGCGTCGCAGCACCGGGTCGAACTCGCCCGCCTCGAAGCGCCGGCGCAGCTGGGTGCGCTGGATCTTGCCGATCTCGGTCTTGGGGATGCTGCCGGGCTCGATCGGCAGCAGGTACGCCGGGCTCACCCCGATCTCCCGGGTCACCCGGCCGCGGATCTCGCGCAGCGCCGCGGCGGCGTCCGCCCCTTCGGCCAGGTGGACGAAGAGCGCCAGTTCGTCGGTGCCGGCCGCCGGGTCCGGGCGCACCGCCACGGCGGCGGTGAAGCTGCGCACCACGCAGTCGAGCTGCTCGACGCAGGCCTCGATCTCGTGGCTGTAGTGGTTGACGCCGTTGACGATGATGACGTCCTTGGCCCGGCCGGTGATGTACAGCTCGCCGGCGCGCAGGAAGGCCAGGTCGCCGGTGTCGAACCAGCCGTCCGCGGTGAACGACTCGGCGTTGGCCTTGGCGTTGTCGTGGTAGCCCGAGGTGACCGAGGTGCCGCGGACCTGGAGCCGGCCGACGTCGCCCTCGCGGAGCACCCGGTCCTCGCCGTCCACGATCCGCATCGCGAAGCCCGGGTAGGGCAGGCCGCAGCTGACGAAGGACTCGTCGGCCCCGGTCGGCTCGCCGGCCAGGCTCACGTCGGTGACCACCGAGCAGGTCTCCGACATGCCCCAGCCGGGGTGCATCACGTGCTGCGGCAGGCCGAACGGGCGCAGCGCGTGCAGGAAACCGCGGGCGGTGGCGGCCACCACCACCTCGCCGGCGTTCATCACCAGCCGCACGGGGGACAGGTCCCAGGTCCGGCCGGCCATCCGCCCGGCGTGCTCGGCCACCAGGCCGAACGCGAAGTTGGGCGCCCAGGTGACGCTCACCCGGTGCCGGTCGGCCAGTTCCAGCCAGCGCAGCGGGTCCTGGAGCAGCCAGCCGGTGGGCGCGTGCACCTGCCGGCAGGTCAGGTAGAGGTCGCGCAGGTGGAACATCACCACGCCGGTCACGTGGTCCAGCGGGATCCAGTTGAGCGAGACATCGCGCTCGGACAGGTCGTTGGTGAGCGCGGCCGCCGCCGAGCGGGTCAGCACGTTGCGGTGGGTCAACCGGACCGCCTTGGGCAGGCCGGTGCTGCCCGAGGTCATCAGCATCAGCAGCAGGTCGTCCGGCTGCGCCCGGTACCAGTCGAGGTCCTCCGGGCCCTGGCGCAGCTCGGCCACGGTGACCGGCCGCAGGTCGGGCCAGCCGCGCCGCTCGGCCAGCTCGTGCAGGCCCGGCGCGCCGGCCGTGGAGCTGAGCACCGGCGGGCGGCCCAGCAGTTGCCAGATGCCCTCCAGCTTGGCCACCGCCGCCGAGGCCGCCCGGTAGGAGGCCGGCACGGTCAGCGGTACGGCCGTGATGCCGCCCAGGATGCAGCCCCAGAGCGCGGCGAGGTAGTCCTCGGTGTCCTCGCACTGGAGGATCACCTGGTCGCCGGGGCGCAGGCCCAGGGCCCGCAGCCCGCCCAGCACCCGGGAGGCCTCCGGCACCAGCGAGGCGTAGCTGCGCCGCGTTTCGGAGCCGTCGGCGCGCACGTGCACCACCTCGGCGTGCTCGCCGGCCGCGGCGGCCCGGCGCAGCGCCGCCGCCCAGCTGTCCACGGTGGGCTCCGGCAGCTCGGGACCGGTGCTGATCGCCGGTGGCGCGTCCGCGCCGGCCGTCGGGTCGGCCTTGGTCTGCGCGGCGGGGTGCCGCCGGTCGGTGACCGCGCGGCGGGTGCCCAGCTCCTCGGGTGCGTCCTCCAGCTCGACGCTCGCGGCGCGCACCCCGGGCAGCGAGGCCAGCTGCTGCTGCCAGTGCTCGGCGGTCACCCGGTCCAGCGGGGGCAGGGCGAGCAGGGCGGCGGAGTCCAGGGTGCCGTCGGCCCGGTACGGCAGGGCGTCGACCGCGGTCAGCCGGGCGGCGTCGCCGACGGCCCGGGCGGCCTGCTCGGCGCCGCCCGGCCGGGTGGGCACCGCGAACAGCCGCGGCAGCCCGACCGGCTCGCCCGCTCCGGCCGCTTCCGCCGGTGCGGCGGACCCGGTCGCCACCGCCGCGTCGCGCAGCCCGCCCGTGGCCAGGGCCGTGCGCTCCAGCGCATCCGGCTCCGCCGCGGTCTGCGGCGCCCCGGCAGCCACCGGGTGCAGCTCGGGTGCCGGCAGGGCGTTGAGCCGCTGCCCGGGGTCGGCGGCGACCGCGGCCAGCAGCCGGTGCAGCGCCTCGGCCAGGGCCTGGGCGGTGGCGACGTCGAACAGCTCGGTGGTGTACTCCAGGTGGCAGTCCAGGCCGGCCGGGGCGCCCTGCTCGTCGTGCCGCTCGACCACGTCGAGGAAGAGGTCGAACTTGGCGGTGCCGGTCGCGGTGGGCCGCAGCGGCGCCGCGGTCGGGCCCAGCCGCAGCACCGCCTCGCCGGCGTTCTGCAGCGCCAGCATCACCTGGAAGAGCGGGTGCCGGGCCGGGTGCCGGGGCGGGTTGAGCGCCTCCACCAGCAGCGGGAAGGGCAGGTCCTGGTGGTCGTAGGCGGCCAGGTCGAAGGTCCGGGTGCGGGCCAGCAGGGTGCGGAAGTCCGGGTCGCCGGAGGCGTCGGTGCGCAGCACCAGGGTGTTGGTGAGTAGGCCCACCAGGTCGTCCAGCGCCGGGTCGGTGCGGCCCGCGACGGGGGTGCCGATCGCGGTCAGCTCGCCGGCGCCGGACCGGGTGAGCAGGGCGCCGAGCGCGGCCTGGAGCACCATGAAGAGGCTGGCGTCGCCGTCCGCGGCCAGCCGCAGCAGCGCCCGGTGCAGCTCGGCGTCCACGGTCAGCGTGCGGGCGGCACCGCTCGCGCCGGGCGCCGTGCCGCGCGGCCGGTCGGTGGGCAGGGCGGTCTCGGCCGGCAGCCCGTCCAGCGCCTCGCGCCAGAAGGCCAGGTGCCGCTCCAGCAGACCGGCGCCGTCCGGCGACGCGGTGAGCAGCCGGCGCTGCCAGAGCGCGTAGTCGGCGTACTGCACCGGCAGCTGCGGCAGCTGCGGCGCCCGCCCGGCCAGCCGGGCCGCGTAGGCCGCCGACAGGTCGTCGGCCAGCGGGCGCAGTGACCAGCCGTCGCCGGCGCTGTGGTGCAGCACCAGCACCAGGGTGCGGGCCGTTCCGGTCCCCAGCAGCCAGGCGTGCAGCGGCGGTTCGGCGGCCAGCTCGAAGCGGTGCCGGAGCGTGGCGGCGAGCTGCGCGGGCACCTCGGCGGGCGGGCAGTCGACCACGGTCAGCTGCGGCGCCGACTCCCCGGCGGGCCGGATCCGTTGCCAGGGCCGGCCCTGGTCCTCGACCAGCAGGGTGCGCAGGCTCTCGTGACGGTCGCTCAGGTCGGCGAGCGCCGCGCGCAGGGCCGCGGGGTCCAGCTCGCCGGCGAGCGGGACCACCAGCGGGATGTTGTAGGTGGCGCCCGAGCCGTCGATCCGGTTCAGGAACCACATGCTCTCCTGCCCGTGGGAGAGCGGCGGCCGGGCGGGCCGCTCGGCCGGGACCAGCAGCGGGCGGGCCGGCGCCGCGCCCGCCTCCGGGGTCAGCTCGGCGGCCACCCCGGCCGGCGTCGGGGCGTTGAACAGCGCCGCCACCGCCACCTGTTGTCCGGTCTCCAGCCGCAGCCGGGAGAGCAGCCGGGTGGCGCTCAGCGAGTGGCCGCCGAGCGCGAAGAAGCTGTCGTCCCGGCCGACGCTGCCCGCGGGCAGCCGCAGCACCTCCTCGAACAGCCGGCAGACCAGGGCCTGTTCGGCGGTGTCGGGGGCCCGGCCGCCCGCGGCGGCGGCGAAGTCCGGGGCCGGCAGCGCGGCCTGGTCCAACTTGCCGTTGCCGGTCAGCGGCAGGGCCGGCAGCAGCACGCAGGCGGCCGGCACCAGGTGCTCCGGCAGCAGCGCGGCCAGGTGGGCGCGCAGCGCGCCCGGCTCGGGCCGTTCGCCGGCGGCGGGCACCGCATAGGCCACCAGCACCCGGTCGTCGGCCACCGTGCGGGCCACCACGGCGGCCTGGGCGACGGCGGGGTGACCGACCAGGGCGGCCTCGACCTCGCCCGGCTCGATCCGGAAGCCGCGGATCTTGACCTGCTGGTCGGCCCGGCCGCGGTACTCCAGGGCGCCGTCCGCCGCGCGGCGGGCCAGGTCGCCGGTGCGGTACATGAGTGTGCCGGGGGCGCCGAACGGGTCGGCGACGAAGCGCTGCGCGCTCAGGCCCGGCCGCTGCAGGTAGCCGGGGGCCAGCCCGGGGCCGGCGACGTACATCTCGCCCACCGCGCCCGGCGGCACCGGCTGCAGGCAGTGGTCGAGCAGGTGGACCCGCAGGTCGGCGAGCGGGCGGCCGACGGTGCTCGGCGGGCTCGCGGCGGTGGCCTGCTCCCGGGTCACCCGGTGGTGGGTGACGTGCACCGTGGTCTCGGTGATGCCGTACATGTTGACCAGGGCCGGCTGCCGGTCCCCGTAGCGGTCCAGCCAGGGCCGCAGGTGCGCGGCCTCCAGGGCCTCGCCGCCGAAGACCACGTAGCGCAGCGCGGTGGGCTGCGCCGGCTGCTCCGCGTCGGCCTGCACCAGCTGCCGGAAGGCCGAGGGGGTCTGGCTGAGCACGGTGACCCGCTCGCGCCGCAGCAGCGCCAGGAACTCCTGCGGTGCTCGCGAGACCTCGTGGGGCACCACGACCAGGCGGCCGCCGTGCAGCAACGCGCCCCACAGCTCCCAGACCGAGAAGTCGAAGGCGTAGGAGTGGAAGAGCGTCCACACGTCGGTGGCGCCGAAGGCGAACTGCTCGGCGGCGGTGGTGAACAGCCGCAGCACGTTGCGGTGCGGGATCGGCACGCCCTTGGGCCGGCCGGTCGACCCGGAGGTGTGGATGACGTAGGCGACGGCGTCCGCGGTGAGCGGGGCGGTGCGGTCGGCGTCGGTGAGGTCGGTGGCGGCGAGCCCGGCCAGCTCGCGTTCGGTCTCCGGGGCGCCGAGCACCACGGGCGGGTGGTCGGTGCCGGGCAGGCGCTCGGTGGACCCCGGCTCGGTGACGGTGAGCAGCGGCGCGGCGTCCTCGGTCACCAGGCGCAGCCGCTCGGCGGGTTGGCCCGGGTCCAGCGGCAGGTAGCCGGCGCCGGTCTTGAGCACCGCGAGCAGGGCGGTGACCAACTCGGCGGTGCGCGGCAGGGCCAGCGCCACCAGCCGTCCCGGGCCGGCGCCGCGGGCGGCCAGCAGGCGGGCCAGCCGGTTGGCCCGGGCGTTGAGCTCGGCGTAGCCCAGCGTGCCGTGGGCGTCGGTGACGGCCGGCGCCAGCGGGGTGCGTGCGGCCTGCTCCTCGAACCCGGCCGGCAGCGTGCCGCGGGTGGCGGCCGCGGCCTCGGCCATGGCGGCGGGCAGCGGTGGCGCGGGCGCGAGTTCGGGGGCCGGCTCGTGCGGCAGCCGCAGCGTGGTGCGGGCCAGCGGCAGGTCGGACCCGGCGGCCGTCAGCTGCTCCAGCAGGTGCAGGAAGCGCTGCTGATGCTGCGTCAACTCGTCCTCGGTGTAGGCCTCGGGGTTGGCGTCGAAGGCCAGCCAGAGCCCGGGCCCGTGCTCCGCGGGGCGCACGTTGATCTGCAGGTCCTCGACGGCGCCGCCGGTCAGGTGGTGCGAGGTGCAGGGGTGCTCGCCGAAGTGCAGGTCCTCGGTGAACGGGATCAGGTTGACCACCGGCCCGTACAGCCGCTGTCCGGGGCCGAGCAGCCCCAGGTCGCGGCGCAGGTACTCGCCGCGGTACTCCTGGTGGCGGCGCAACCCGGCCAGCCGGTGCGCGACTTGGCCGACCAGCTCGCCCACGGTGGTGCCGGGGGTGAGGTCGACGCGCAGCGGCAGGATGTCGGAGGTGGTGCTCGGGGTGCGCAGCGCGGCCGAGCCCAGCCGACTCATGGTGGCCACGCCGAGCACCACCTCCGCGGCGCCGGTCACCCGGTGCAGGTAGGCGGCGACCGCGGCCACCAGCAGGTCGGTGCGGGCGGCGCCGAACCGCTCGGCGGCCGCCGTCAGGCGGGCGGTGTCGGTCAGGTCGGTGGTGCGGCGGCGGAACGGGTAGGCGGCCGGCGCGCTCCGCTCGGTCAGTCGGACCGGAGTCGGCGGCTCGGCGAACTGCTCGGACCAGTAGGCGCGGTGGCGGGTGTGGCGCTCGGACGAGCGGTAGGCGGCGTCGGCCTCCAGCAGGGCGCCGATCGGGCCGAACGGGTTGGGCGGGACCTCGTGGCCCGCGGCCAGGGCGGTGTAGGTCTCGGCCAGGCGGCGGGCCACCAGCTTGTAGCTGTAGCCGTCGAGCAGCACGTGGTGGGCGCGCAGGAACCAGAAGGAGCGGTCGGCGGCCAGGGTGAGCAGCGCGTGGCTGAACAGCGGGCCGCTCTCCAGGTCCACGGCAGTGCTGAGTTGGGCACCGATCCAGGCTTCGGCCGCGGCCTGCGGGTCGGGTTCCGTGGTCAGGTCGAGCCGGTGCAGCGGCCACGGCGCCGGCTCGGCGGGCAGCACGCAGCAAGGCCCGTCCGGGGTGTCGCGCAGGCGCAGCGCGAAGGTCTGCGCCTCCGCCACGGTGCGGCGCAGCGCGGTCTCGAAGAGCGCCGGGTCGATGCAGCCGTGAATCTCCACGTACTCGCCGGTGTTGTACGCGCCGTTGGCCGGATCGAGCCGCTGGGCGAACCAGATCCCCTCCTGGGCGCCGGACAGCGGACGGAGTTCTTCCTCATGGACTGACATGGCACCAACCTTCAGCGCGAAGAATCACGGGGGATACCAATCGGGCACGGCCGGACACCGTCGCGGCACAGCCGGGAAAAGCCGAGGTGAATGCCTGGGGCAGGCCTCGGAGAAAAGGTGGATGAAAGGGCGCGGGGTGCAGGTGGATCCGGTCCGCCGCCGGTGTGTCGCCCCGGTGAAACCGTTGTCACCGACGGGCAATTACACCTCATCATCATGAGCTGGCGTTGAGTAGTCAAGGTCAACTGACTGGCCGGTAGTTCACGGCAAATCGGGACAAATAAGCCGTCTCGCCAGCTGAGATGTGGAACCCTGCTCTCCCACAACGCTGCGTAGTTGGCCGATAACGTATCGGACGACGCGATTTCGGCCATGTCGGCCGGAGTCGCTTGGCGCACTCCTGGGCGGGTGTAATGCTGAAGTGCGCATTCCCGTTCTGCGGGTCCGCAGCAGCCACCGGGGGAACGAAGCATGCTGCGCGGCACGGCGGGTGGCGAGCCACCGCGATATCGGCGGGAAGGCCGTACGGAAAAGCCGTTTCGAAAGGTTCAGTCATGCAGCGCTTGCTATGCCCGGTGGAAACGCTCTACGTCGCCCAGCGGAGCCGGGCCGTCGTCTCCTGCACGGTGGCCGGCGGGGTCGACCCGCAGCTGCTCGGCGCCGCCTTCGCGGACCTGACCGCCAAGCATCCGCCGCTGCGCTGCCGGATCGCCCGCGAGGAGGCCGGCTTCGTCCTGCAGGAACTGGACGCCCCGCCCCGCCTGGTGGTCCGCGAGGACACCGGCGACGGATACCCGCAGGAGCTCAACTCCCCGCTGCCGGTGGGCGGTCCGTTGGCCCGCGCGACGCTGCTGTGCGGTCCTGAGAGCGACACCGTGGTGCTCGCCATCGACCACGCCATCATCGACGGGCACAGCGCCATCGCGCTGCACCACGCCCTCTGGGAGCGCTACGCCGAACTGCTCGCGGCTCCCGACACCGCTCCCGAGCCCTACCGCACCGAATGGCCGGCACCGCTGAGCGAGTTGCTGCCGCCCTGCCCCGCTGCCGAGGCGGACCGGTACTTCGACCGCCGGGTGGCCGAAGTCCGCTCCCGCCCGGTCGAGTTGTTGCCCTACGACGCAGCGGGGACGGCCACCGGCGGCCGGATCGAGGTGGCCCGGCTGGTGCTGGCGGCCGGGCCGACCGCCGACCTGCGCCGGGCCGCGGCCACCGCCGGGGTCTCCGTCCAGGGGCTGCTGGCGGCGGCGCTGCTGGTCACCGCCCGGCGGCGGCTGCCCGGCGAGGGTGCGCGCACCCTCGGCTGCCTCTCGCCGGTCGACCTGCGCTCCCGGCTGGCCGAGCCGCTGCCGCGCGAGGTGATGGTCGCCGCGGTCACCTCGCACGCCCAGGCGTTCGAGGTCGCCCCCGACGGCGACCTGCTCGCGCTGGCCGGCGAGGTGACCGGCGGGCTGCGCGCGGCGGTGGCCGCCGGGCAGCCGCTGCTGGAGGTGCGGATCATGCCCCGGGTGCCGGAGTTCCCGCCGCTGCTGGCCGCCACGGTGATCGCCACCAACATGGGAGCGGTCCCACCCCCGCCGTTGCCCGCCGGCCTGGAGCTCCGGGAGCTGCGGCTGGTGCCGGCCCGCGAGCAGTACTTCCCGCAGGCCGGCCGCAGCCCGCTGATGGCCTGCGTGACCACCTTCGACGGGCGGCTCGCGGTGGAGTTCCCGTACTGGACCGAGTGCTACACCGACACCTTCATGGCGGGCTTCCGGGACGAGGTGCGGCACCTGCTCCTCGACCTCGCGGCGCCCGCCGGGCCGAGCGGGGGAGCTGCGTCTTGACGACGACCGAGGTCCGTGCCGCGGCCGGCGACCCGACGACGAGCGGGCGCGGGCGGGCGGCCCGGCCCGGGTCGGCAGCGCAGCCGGACCGGGCCGCCACCGCCGCCGCGCTGCTGGTCCGGGCCCAGGCAGGCGACCGGCAGGCGCTCAACGACCTGATCGCGCACATCGCCCCCTATGTCTCCCGGGTCTGCACGCCGATCGCCCGCCGGCACGGGCCGGACGCCGCACAGGAGGCGCTGTTCGCGGTCTACCGCGGGGTGCACGGGCTGCGCGACACCGGGGCGTTCTACGGCTGGGTGCGGGCGATCGCGGTCCGGGAGGCGGTCCGGGCGGTCAAGCTCTCGGCCCCCGCCGGCGAGGACGTGCTGCCCGAGGTCACCCAGGACGCCAACCCGCTGGACGTGGTGCACATCGACGACATCCTGCACCGGCTCTCCCGGCAGCACCGGCAGGTGCTCGCGCTGCGGGTGCTGGGCCTGCCCGAGGAGGAGATCGCGCGGCTGCTCCAACTTCCGGTGGGCACCGTCCGGTCCCGGCTGCACCGCGCCCGGCGCAGCTTCCGGGCGCACTGGGAGGCGCAGCCGGTCTGCTGACGGCCCGGCGGGTTCCGTTCCGGGGGCGGCGAGTTGCTGCGCGGACCGGTCGGGCGAGTTGCTGCGCGACCCCTGGTGCTCCGGCGTTCCCCGACTAACATGAGGTCTCCTCACATTCGAGAGGAGAGCCGGGAATGCAGCCAGCGGCAGCAGCAGTGGTCGCCGCGACCGAGCCGCAGCGGGCGGTGCGGCCGCGCTGGACCGGGGCGCTGAGCCTGGCCAACCTCGCGGTCTTCCTCGGCTTCTTCACCCCGATCCAGATCCTGCTGCCCGAGCAACTGGCCCACGTCGACGCGGATCACAAGGCCGTCCTGCTCTCCTGGGTGACCGGGGTCGGCGCGCTGGTGGCGATGCTGGTCAACCCGCTGGCCGGGGCGCTGTCCGACCGGACCACCAGCCGGTTCGGCCGGCGCCGGCCGTGGATCCTGGCCGGCGCGCTGCTCGGCGCCGGCGGGCTGCTGCTCACCGGCGCCCAGCGCGGCCCGGTCGCGATCACCGCCGGCTGGGCGCTGAGCCAGACCGGGCTGAACGTGATGCTGGCCGGCGTCACCGCCCCGGTCGCCGACCAGGTGCCGCTCGCCCAACGCGCCCAGGTCTCCGGCTGGACCGGGATCAGCCAGTCGCTGGGCCTGGTGGTCGGCGCCCTGCTGGTCACCACCGTGGTGACCGGGATCCGCTCCGGCTACGCGCTGACCGCGGCGGCCGTGGTGCTGCTGGCGTTGCCCTTCGTGCTGCTCTTCCCGGAGCCGCTACCGAGGCAGGCGGCCGCCGTTGCCCGCCCGCCGCTGCGAGCGCGCACCCTGCTCGCCGGCTACTGGGTGAGCCCGCGCCGCCACCCGGACTTCGGCTGGGCCTTCCTGACCCGCTTCCTGATCAACCTGGGGAACGCGATCGGCACCCTCTACCTGCTCTACTACCTGACCGACGCGGTCCACTATCCGGCCCCGGACCAGGGCGTGCTGATCCTCACCGCGCTCTACACCCTCGCCGCGCTGCTCACCGCGATCCCGGCGGGCGTGGTCTCCGACCGCACCGGGCGGCGCCGCGCGCCGGTGGTGCTTTCCTGCCTGGTGATGGCCGCCGCCGCGGTGCTGCTCGCGCTGCTGCACAGCTGGCCCGCCACCGTGGCGGCCGCGCTGCTGCTGCTGGGGGCCGGGTACGGGATCTACCTGGCGGTGGATCAGGCCCTGGTCACCCAGGTGCTGCCGGCCGCCGCCGACCGGGCCAAGGACCTGGGCGTGATCAACATCGCCAACGCCGGGCCGCAGGTGCTCGCCCCGGCACTGGCCGCCCCGGTCGTCGCCCACCTCGGCGGCTACCTGGGCCTCTACCTGGTGACCGCGCTGGTGACCCTGCTCGCCGCCGTCCTGGTCGGCCGGATCCGCGGGGTCGCCTGACCGCACCGCGGATTCCCGGCCCGCCCGGGGAGGGGGTCGCTGGTCGGCATCGGCCCGGCCTGACCCGGGCGGCCTTGGCTGACCGACCCGCCCGCGCTCGCCCGACCCGCGCTCGCCCGACCCGCTCGCGCCCGCCCACCCGCGCCTACCCGCGCCGACGCGCCGAACGCGCGAGGCTGGAGTTGGATGGGAGGGAGCCGCCGGCCCCCGTCCGACCGGTGGGTCGGACCGCCCGCCCCAGCTGAGGGAGCGTCAGGACATGCCCGAATCATCGACCCTGCACGGTGCCCGGGTGCTGCTGCGCCCGGTCACCGGTGCGGACATCCCGGCCCTCGCCGCGATCCGCCGCACCCCGGAGGTGTACCGGCGCTGGCGCGGCGGCCCGGACCTCGAAGCCGCCGTCGCCGAGGACCTCGCCGAGCCCGACAGCCACCCGCTGGTCATCGTCCACCAGGGCGAGGTGGCCGGGGCGATCCAGTGGTCCGAGGAGAGCGAGCCGGAGTACCGGCACGCGAGCATCGACATCTACCTCGACCCCGCGCTGCACGGGCGCGGCCTGGGCACGGATGCGGTGCGCACCCTGGCCCGCCACCTGATCACCGCCCACGGCCACCACCGGCTGGTGATCGATCCCGCCGCCGACAACGCCGCAGCGATCCGCTGCTACCAGAAGGTCGGCTTCCGGCCGGTCGGCGTGATGCGCCGTTACGAGCGCGGCGCCGACGGCGAGTGGCACGACGGCCTGCTGATGGACCTGCTGGCGGCGGAGCTCACCCCCGCCGAGTGAGCGGCCCCGCGCACCCGCGCACCCCCTGCGACCCCACCCCACCCGGTGCCGTTCGCACGCGGCAGGACTACCCTGCACGACCAGGGCCGACCGGCGACCGGGCGGCGAACGTACGACGTGGGGGGTAGAAAGTGCAGCAACCGGATTCCGGCACCGAGGACGAGTGGCCGGCGGACGGCTCGACCTACCGGGCGCCGGCGGCCTGCCCGCTCTGCGCGGGCGAGCTGCGCGAGGTGGAGGTGGACCCGCACACCGACCGGACCGGCCGGCTGCTGGTGCGGGTCTTCGTGCCGGGACGGATGTTCTCCCGCAAGAGCGGGGTGGAGACGCTGGCCTGCCGCGGCTGCGGCCACCTGCTCTTCTTCATGGCGAACCCCGAGATCATGGACGCGCCGCCGCCGCGGACCCGCCGCTGGCGCTGACCGGGCGCTACCGTCCGATCCCCGTGGGCGCGGCCGGTGCCACCACCCCGGCCGCGCCGGCACCACCGTGCTCGGCCGCTCCGGCCGCCGCCCCCGTGGAGATCCGCCGCACCCCGGGCACCGCGGCGGTGCCCAGACAGCAGCCCGCCACCAGCACCGCCGCGATCAGCAGCGGAGCCGAGTCGCCCCAGGCGGCCGCGGCCACCGGGGTCAGCGCGTACCCGACCGGGGTGGCCGCCAGCGACAGCAGCCAGTCGTACGAGCTGACCCGGGCCAGCACCGCGGCCGGAATGTGCTGCTGCACCGCCGTCTGCCAGACCGGGTTGAGGAATCCGAGCGAGCCCATCGCCACCGCGTAACCGGTGACCAGCAGCGGTACCGGAGCGGTCAGGGCGAGCAGCACCAGGGGAAGTGCGTAGGTCGCCAGCACCAGGTTGCCGACCAGCACCGGTCGACGCGGGGTCAGCCGCCCGGCGAGCAGCGAGCCCACGGTCAGCCCCACGGCGCCCGCCTCCAGGGTGGCGAGCCAGGCCCCGTCACCGCCCAGCCGGCGGGCGGCGACCAGCGGTCCGAGGGTGGCCAGCACGGCCGCCGCCCCGTTCCACACCGAGTGCGCCACCAGGCTGCTCCAGTACCAGTCCCGCGACCGCACCTCCGCCCAGCCCTCGGCGAGGTCGGCCAGTACGGTGCGCCGGGCGACCGGCGTGCGCCGGACCCGGACCCGGGTCAGCAGCACCGCGCTCACCAGGAAGGAGGCCGCGTCCAGCACGAAGGCCCAGCCCGCGCCGACCCCGTAGATCAGCGCCCCCGCCACGGCCGGACCGCAGAGTTGGATCAGCGAGGTGGCCGAGCCGGTGAGCGCGTTGGCGGTGAGCCGGCCGGCTTCGTCCACGGTGCCCGCCACCAGCGGGAGCCGGGTCGGCATCGCGAAGGCGGAGGCGGCCCCGCCGACGGCCGAGGCGAGCGCGAGCTGGACCATCGAGGGCCGGCTGCCGAGCAGGTCGAGCCCGATCAGCAGCTGGCACAGGCAGCGCACCAGGTCGGTGGTGAGGGCCACCCGCCGGGCGTCCCATCGGTCGGCGGCCACACCGCCGATGGGCAGCAGCACCAGCCGGGGGAGCATCGCACAGCCGAGCACGGTGGCCAGCGCCGCCGCCGAGCCGGTGGCCCGGGTGACCGCGATGGCCAGCGCGGCGGGCACCACGGCGTCGCCGACGGAGGAGATGGTGCGACCGATGAAGAGCAACCGGAAGCCGCGACTGCGCAGGGGGTGCGTCATGGCGGCGATAGTATTTCGGTACCGAAACTTTCGTCAACGAAAAATCAGCTGGCTCGGCGCCAGCTCCGGCGGTGGTGCAGCGCGCCTAGAATCACCCCATGGAGCCCCACCCGCCCGAGAGCCCGCCCCGCGACAGCGTCGACCGCCACGTCGAGCGGTGGCTCCCGGTGCTGCCCGACCTCGACCCCGACGTCGAGGGCGCGATCACCCGGATGCAGACGTTGACCCGCCATCTGAAGCGGCTCCGCGAGCGCTCGCTGGTCGACTTCGACCTGCAGAAGCACGAGTACGACACGCTGCACGCGCTGGCCGGGCGGAAGGGCGCCGCCACCCCCTCCGAACTGGTCCAGGACCTCGACCTGGCGCCCGCCTCGGTGACCGGCCGGCTCGAAGCCCTGGAACGCCGCGGCTACCTCCGGCGCACCCCCTCGCTGGCCGACCGCCGCCGGGTCGACGTCCAGCTCACCGACGCCGGCTGGCAGGCCTGGCGCGAGGCGATCGGCGCGGTCGGCACCGAGGAGCACCGTCTGCTCGCCGCCCTCACCCCGGACGAGCGCCGCCAGCTCTCCGACCTGCTGCGCCGCGCCGTGCTCCGGATCGACCAGGGCTGACCCCGGCCGCCGGCCTCAACTGCTGAACCCGACGTGCACGTGGTCGTGGTGGGTCGCGTCCGAGAAGAACTGGTTGGGCGTCGTCCCGCCGGACAGCTGCCGCGGCCCGCCCACGTTGTAGGAGCCCGCGGCCGCCGCCGCCCGCATGAACCCGTCCACCAAGCCGGTCGGCGTGGTCGGATCCACCACGGCTCGCCCGTTGATCCGCCAGACGTCGAAGGCCCGCCCCAGCGGATGGTCGCTCGGCCGGTCGGTGCCGAACACGTCCAGCGGATGGCCGGAGCGGATCACGCTGATCGACATCGTGTAGCTCTGCGCCAGCGTCAGCATCGCCTGCAGCACCGTGTCGTGCACCTGCCCGCTGCGCACATCGGCGAGGGCGGCCGGCGGCAGGGTGATCCGCTCGTCGGCGAGGACCGCGGTCGCCGCGGCGGAGAGCGAGGCCGCCGGACCGCCGGGTGCCGCGGGGTGCAGGGCGGTCACGGTCCACCGCGGGCTGGCGGCACTCAGCCGCACGTCCACCGTGGTGCCGCCGGGGACCACCGGGGCGCCCGGGCCGGCCACCGTCCACTGGTCGCAGACCACCAGCACGCTCGCCGCATCGCTCAGGATCCCGCCGTACTGCGCGTCGATCACCTGCAACGCCGCCTGCTCGGCGGTCGGCAGCAGCGGGCCCGCCTGGTCCACCAACCCCGGGTCCACCCCGCCCAGTCCGGCCACCCGAGCACGTGCGGCGGCCGTCCCTTCGCCGCCCGCCGGCCACCCGCCGAGCGCCTCGATCAGCTGTACCGCGCGCAGCTTGACGTCCGGCTGGATCTCGCCGGGCCCGGGCGTCCAGGCCGTGGTGGCGGGCAGCCCGGCGGTCCCGGTCGTCGACGCCGCAGCGCTGCTCGGCGGGCTCGCGGGCGTCGCGGGTGTTGCCGGGGTTCCGGGCGTCCCTGGCGGCCCTGGCGTCGCGGGTGCGGTTGCGGCCCTGCCGGCGGCGGATCGGGTGCCGCCGCCGCATCCGGCCAGCACGGCGGCCGCCCCACCGGCCAGCAAGGCCCGTCGCCCGACCGCGGTCGGCCACCCGGTCCACTCGCCTCGCCCGCCTAGCCCGCCTCGTTCCATGGGCCACTATCCCCACACCGGTACCGCTGTGCCGGCCGTCCCCGCCGCGCGAGGCCCGCCCGCCACCGGATCAGCCGAGCCTGCGCCGCCCTTGGCGCCACCCCGCCCGCCGCCCCGGCGCTACCCGGCCGCCTTGGTGAACACCAGCGCCGCGTTGTGCCCGCCAAAACCGAACGCGTTCGCCAGCGCCGCCCGGAACGCCCCGCGGCGCGGCTCGCCCGCCACCACGTCGAGCGGCACCCGGGGGTCGAGTTCCTCCAGGTTCCGGGTGATCGGCGCGATGCCCTCGCGCACCCCGAGCACCGTGACCAGCGCGCCCAGAGCACCGGCGGCGCCGAACAGATGGCCCGTCATCGACTTGGTCGCCGTCACCGCCGGGTGGGTGCCGACCGCCTCCGCGATGGACCGGGCCTCGATCAGGTCGCCCAGCTCGGTGGCGGTCGCATGTGCGTGCACCAGCTCGATCTGCCGCGGCGTCACGCCGGCGTCGGCCAGCGCCCGCCGGATCGCCCGTACCTGGCCCGGCGTGCTGCCCGTGGTGATGTGGTGGGCGTCGGAGGTGACCGCCGCACCGGCGAGTTCGGCGTGCACCCGGGCGCCGCGGGCGGCGGCGAACTCGGCGCGCTCCAGCACCAGCACCGCCGCGCCCTCGCCGAACACCAGGCCGTCGCGTGCGCGGTCGAACGGGCGGGAGGCGGCCGCCGGCGCGTCGTTGCGCCTGGAATGCACCCTGGCCTGAGCGAACGCGCTGACCGGCAGCGGGTGGATGCAGGCCTCCGCGCCGCCGGCGAGCACCACGTCGGCCCGGCCCTGCCGGATCAGGTCCAGGCCGGTGGCGAGCGCCTCGGCCCCGGCGGCGCAGGAGCTGGCGGGGGTGAAGGCGCCGCCGCGGGCGCCCAGTTCGATGCTGACCGTGGCGGCGGACCCGTTCGGCATCATCATCGGGACGGCGTACGGCGAGATCCTGCGCGCCCCGGCCGTCTCCAGGACGTCGTCCTGGCCGAGGACGGTGAGCACGCCGCCGACCGCGGTGCCGATCACAACCGCGAGCCGGTCCGGGTCGACCTCGGGCCGGCCGGCCGCGGTCCAGGCCTCCCGGGCGGCGATCAGGGCCGCCTGCTGCGCCCGGTCGAGGCGGCGCAGCACCACCCGGTCCAGCACCTGCGCGGGCTCGACCCGCAGCCGGGCGGCGATCCGCACCGGCACTTCGGGCGGCCACTCCTCGTCGAGCGCCCTGACCCCGGACTCGCCGGCCAGCAGGGCCGCCCAGGTCGTCGCCACGTCGCCGCCCAGCGGCGTCGTCGCGCCCAGGCCGGTCACCGCCACCGCAGCCGTGCAGGCCGTCTTCGGAATCATGCTTCGGTTCCCCTTCGCTCGGCGATCTGGCATGCGCATGATTTCCTTCAACAATCCGGCAGCTCTCGCGTGCTGACCGAGCGGGATGGGACGCGCCGGCTACCAGTCGGTAGGTTGGGGCGGTGACTCTCCCGCTGCCATCGCCGTCCGGTCCCGCCGTGCCGTCGTCGTCGCCGTTCGCCGCCCTGCCGACCCCCACCGCCGCCTCCTCGGCCGCCACTGCCGCCGAGGCCGCGCAGGTCAGGGCCTTCTGGCAGGGCCTCGGTCTCCCCGGCCTGATCGACGTGCACACCCACTTCATGCCGGAGAACGTGCTCGCCAAGGTCTGGGACTACTTCGACCGGGCCGGACCGCTGGTCGGCCGCGAGTGGCCGATCACCTACCGCGCGGACGCGGCGGCGCGGCTCGCCGTGCTGCGTGGCTTCGGCGTCCGGGCGTTCAGCTCGCTGCTCTACCCGCACAAGGCGGGCATGGCCGAGTGGCTGAACACCTGGGCGGGCGAGTTCGCGGCCGAGACCCCGGACTGCCTGCACACCGCGACCTTCTACCCCGAGCCCGGGGCCGAGCGCTACGTCGCCGCCGCGGTGGATGCGGGCGCCCGGATCTTCAAGGCCCACCTGCAGGTCGGCGACTACGACCCGACCGACCCGCTGCTGGACGGGGTCTGGGGCCTGCTGGCGGACCGCGGCATCCCGGTGGTCACCCACTGCGGCTCGGGACCGGCCGCCGGCCGCTTCACCGGCCCGGGCCCGATCGGCGCGGTCCTGGACCGCCACCCGCGGCTGCCGCTGATCGTGGCCCACCTCGGCATGCCCGAGTACACCGGCTTCCTCGACCTCGCCGAGCGCCACCCGGCCGTGCACCTGGACACCACGATGGCGTTCACCGACTTCGCCGAGCAGGCGGCACCCTTCCCGGCCGCGCTGCGCCCGCGCCTGTCGGCACTGCAGGACCGGATCCTGCTCGGCACCGACTACCCGAACATCCCCTACCGCTACCACCACGCGCTGGACGTGCTGGCCCGACTGGACCTCGGCGACGCCTGGCTGCGCGCGGTCTGCCACGACAACGCCGCCCGACTCTTCGCCCTGCCGGGCTCCGGCAGTTAGGGACTGCCGTCGAACTCCCGCCTGCGGGGCGCCGCCGTGGCGGCCCTCCGGGCGGACGACGGGAGCTCGAAGACCCTCCTAGGCCAGGTGGCGCTCCAGCGACTCCACCTTGCGGGTCAGACCGTCCGTCACCCCGGCACGGTCGTCGATCTTGATGACCGTGCTGACCCGGTTGGCGAACGGCTTGACCGCCGCCACGGCTTCCTTGATCACGGCCATCACCTCGTCCCACTCGCCCTCGATCGAGGTGAACATGGCGTCGGTCCGGTTGGGCAGGCCACTGGCCCGGACCACCCTGACGGCGGCGGCGACCGCCTCGGCGACGTCCTCACCGATACCGAGCGGGGTGACGCTGAAGGCGGCGATCACGGTTCCTCCGGGGGTGCGTGGCAGGGCGGAGCCTGGCGGCGGACGATCACCTGCATGCTGTCACACGCCCCGGCGCGGCCCGCCGACCGCCTCCGTCGGTTCGTCGGCGTCAGCTGCCGTACACACCACGGCAGATCCGGGCCTGCGCGGAGTCGGCCGGCCAGTTGCCGTAGGTCTGGGCCAGCGAGCAGAGGCCCGTACCGCCGCCGGGCGTGGCGCCTGGGGCGGCCCCGGTCGCCGGCTGCCCGTCGCCCGGACCACCGCCGGCGCCGCCCGCACCGCCGGAGGGAGCCGGCGGCGGGGCGGGGGAGGGGGCGGGCCGTTGGTCGCCCGCCGGGCCGCCACGACTTCCGGCACCCCGCCCGGCCCCGCCCACCGGGGTACCCGACCCGCCGCCCCGCGAGGAGCGGGGTACCGGCGGCCGCGTCGGCCCCGGGGCTTCGTCGTCCGGGTCCGCCGGGCCCGCAGCCGGTGGGGCCGCTGCCGGGGCCCCCGAACCGTCCGCGCTCCCGTTCGACGCGGGTGCGCCTGTCCCCGGGGCGGGCGGAGCCGCCGCCCCGTCGGCCCCGCCGGCGAACAGCCGCGCCTCGCCGTGCGCGACCAGGCCCCGCAGTCCGCTGGGCGAGCCGCCGGGGCGAACCGGTGTCAGCGACCCGCCGCCCGGCGCCGGCACCACCGAGGCGGCCCCGCTTCCCGCGCTCGCCCCCGGCACCGGGCTGCTCAACCGCTGCGCCGACTGGCTCTGGCAGCCGGTCAGCGCGACCAGCACCACGCAACCGAGTCCGGCGAGCCTGACCGAACCGGACGGCCTGACCGAACCGGACGGCCGGCCTTCCGAGCGGGCCGGGCGACGGCGACGGGCGGGGGCGACGGAGAGGGGTTCACGATCCACACGAGGCCAACGAGCCGACTGCTCCGAAGGAGACCACTCGTCAACCCGGCTCCGCCAAGCTCATCCCGCCTTGCGCGCTCCAGGCCCGAGTTCGCACGTTTCCTCGGGTTTCCCGGCCTCCCTGGGTGGGGTTTCCCGGGGTTTCCCGATCCCGGTGGGAAACGGGAAACCCATTGATACCGGGTCGGGGCCCGCCGAATGTTGATCGTGTCAGCACCTCGCAGCCACGCTGCCCGCCCAGAGAGGCACCCACGATGCGCTCCCCGTTCCGCACCGGCCTGACCGCCGCCTCGGCGGCGCTGGCCCTCGCCCTCCCCGCCGCGACCCTCGCGGCGACCACGGCGGCGGCCGCCCCCGAGGCGCCCGACCGCCCGCTGCTCGCCGGCGTCGACTGCGAGGGCTGGGTCCACAACAACGACCCGCTCACCGGCGGCGTCGACTGCACCAACAACACCGGCGGCAACGTCGCCATCCGCGTCGAACTGACCTGCAGCTGGGCCCCGGACGTCACCGGCGACTGGGTGGTGGTGCCGCCCGGCCAGGTCGGCGAGTCCCGGGCCAACTGCGCCTTCTGGGCCCAGGGCATCGACCACGTCGGCTGGGACGTGGAGCCGCGCTGACCCGATCACCCCCCGACCTCCGACGCAGGACCCCGACCCCGCACCAGCCTCCCTGCCCGACCCACCCCGTCACCCACCCCGCATCACCCACCTTGCACCACCCACCCCGAAGGAGCCGGCTCATGACCAGGTCCCCGCGTCGGCCGCTCGGCCGAGCGCTCATCGCCGGGTCGGCGCTGCTGTGGCCGCTGCTGGCCGTCTCGACCCCCTCGCACGCCGCCGCCGGTGGCAGCCGGCTCGACCCCGGTGAGAGCCTGCACCGGGGCCAGAGCATCTCCGCCCCCACCGTCTACGGCTCGGTCACCCTGACCATGCAGAACGACGGCAACCTGGTGCTCTACGACCAGGCCGACCACGCCTGTTGGGCCAGCGGGACCCAGCCCAACGGCTGGGAGGCCGACTACCAGCAGGACGGCAACTTCGTCGTCTACGACGTCAGTCGCCACCCGCTCTGGGCGAGCAACACCGTGGACGACGGCGGTGACACCGTCAACTTCAACGCCTGGGGCCAACTCTGGGTCGGCCAGACCGCGATCAGCCCCTACTGCAGCTGATCCACCCTGGCGGCCGCCCCGCCCACAAGCTCCCGAGTCCGGTCGCACCCGCCGCGCGACCGGACTCGGGCCCGGCCCCCGCCGGCCGGCCCGCTCCTTGTCAACTCAACAGTGCCCTGGAATCCGGTGGCCGTGCAGGTCAGCCGTGCGCCAGACTGCGCGGATGACCACCCCACCGAGCGAGTCACCCCAGCAGCACGCGCTGCGCCACGTCGCGGCGCGGTCCAGCGGGGCTCCGGTCGACCCCGACCTGCGGGTCACGCTGAACTTCCACCCGGATCGGCTGCGGCAAGGGCGGCCGATCCTGCGGGAGATGGCAGCTGCTGGGGTGTACCGCTCGCAGTTCGTCACCGGCACCAGCAACGGTGGCCTGACGGCCCATCCGGGCGGTGACCGGTGGCGCTGGGAGCAGCGGATCTTCGGCGGCGCCTATGACCACGCCGCCGAGGAGCAGCGCCCGGTCTACGGGGCGCTCAACTTCCGCCGCCAGATGGTCGGCGCCGCGCCGCGGTTCGGCTCGGCGCACGTCCGGCTCACCGCGGAGCCGGTCGGCCGCTCCACCTTCTGCTACCCCGACAGCTTCACCGAGCCGGAGGACTTCGGGGTCGCCACGGCGATGCCGCTGGTGGCGCTGGCCGCCGCCGACCACCGCGACGCGCTGGACGACTACATCGAGGTCCAGGTCCACGGTCCGGTCCGGTTCGACCGGCACGTCGAGGCCCTGGTGCTGGACCCCTGTTACCGCGGCACCGAGGTGGAGGCGGACGCCCGGCTGCTGCCCTGCCCGGTCGAGTGGCACCCGGGCTACCGGCTCTCCGCGGCCGAGCTGCGCCGCCACCCGGACTTCCGCGGTCCGGAGTTCGTCGCCCTCGGCCTCGAACTGGCCCGGGACGGCGAGCTCACGCCGTGGATCCTCGGTGAGGCCTCCCGCACCGGCCGGTACGACGAGCAGGCGCTGAAGCGGGTCTGGCACTACGTCGCCCGCTTCGGCGCCCCCACCCCCGCGGCGGCCTGAGCGGCGGGCCGGATCCGCTCGAACAGGAGGTACAGTACGGCGGACCCGGCCAGCCCGACGGCCCACCCGTAGTCGGCGAGCGGTTTCAGGGCGGGGATGACGCCGCCCGCCGGGAAGGGGCCGCCGTAGGAGCCGCCGACCGCGAGCACCCCGCCGACCAGCAGCGCGGTGACGGCCCGCCAGTTCCAGCCGGCCCGGTACCAGTACCGGCCCCCGGGGAGGTACAGCTCGGCCAGGTCCAGCTCGGTGCGCCGGACCACCCAGTAGTCGGCGATCAGCACCCCGGCGACGGTGCCGAGCAGCCCGCCGACCACGCCGAGCCAGGTGTAGATGTAGACGTGCGGGTTGGAAATGAGCTTCCACGGGAAGATCACCACGCCCACCACCCCGGTGACAAGGGCGCCGGTGCGGAAGCTGATCCGGCGCGGCCACAGGTTGGACAGGTCGTAGGCCGGGGAGACCACGTTGGCCGCGATGTTCACCGAGAGGGTCGCGACCAGCACGGTCAGCAGGGCGAGCAGCAGGCCCGCGGTGTTGTCGAGCTTGGCCGCGAGCTGGATCGGGTCCCAGACCGGGGTGCCGTAGACCGCCTGCGAGCCCGAGGTGACCAGCACCGAGAGCAGCGCGAAGAGGGTCATGGTGGTGGGCAGCCCGAGCGCCTGGCCGCGGACCTGGGCGCGCTGGCTGCCGCCGAACCGGGTGAAGTCGGGGATGTTCAGCGCCAGGGTGGACCAGAAGCCGATCATGCCCATCAGCGCCGGGAAGAAGACCTTCCAGAACTCGTGCCCCCAGCCCAGCTTGGACGGCTGGTCGAGCAGCGGTCCGAGCCCGCCCGCCTCGGACGTGATCCAGGCCAGCAGGGCGAAGGCGCCGATCAACACGAACGGCGCGGCCCACCCCTCGAACCGGCGCAGCGTCTCCATCCCCCGGGCGATGATCGCCAGTTCCAGCAGCCAGAAGAGCGCGAACGAGAGCCACTGGGTCCACGGGTAGCCACCGAACTCGGCAGCCGTCTGCCAGCCGTGGCCGAGCAGCTTCCCGGCCAGCAGGAAGATGCCCTCGCCGCCGATCCAGGACTGGATGCCGAACCAGGCGCAGGCCACCGCCGCCCGGATCAGCGCCGGCAGGTTGGCCCCGCGCAGCCCGAAGGAGGCGCGGGCGAAGACCGGGAAGGGGATCCCGTACCGGGTGCCGGCGTGGCCGGTCATGATCATCGGAACCAGCACGATGAGGTTGGCCAGCATGATGGTGACCACGGCCTGCACCCAGTTCATGCCGAGCGCCACCAGCCCGGAGGCCAGCGTCCAGGACGGGATGTTGTGGGCCATCCCGACCCAGAGGCTGAGGTAGTTGTAGACACCCCAGGTGCGCCGCTCGATCGGCACCGGGCGCAGGTCGTCGTTGGCGTAGCGGGGGTCGTCCAGCCGGGCCGCGTCGGTGAGCGCGACCCGGCCGTCCGGGAAGACCTGCTGGGTGGCGCCCGGCCCGGCCGTGGGCGGGCCGGGCGGGGACGCTGCGGCGGAGCTCATCGGCCCGCTCTCCTCTCGTGCTCCGATCCGTGCTCCGACTCGTGCTCCGACCGGGACCGGGTCACAACCGCGGGATCACGTCGGAGCCGTAGGCCTCGATGGTGCTGTCGATCGCGTCGTGCATCGCGTAGATCGCGAACTGGTCGACGCCGAGCGAGCGGAGCTGGGCCAGCCGCTGCAGCTGGCTCTCCGGCGGGCCGATCACGCAGAACCGGTCGACGATCGCGTCCGGGACGAAGGTGGTGTCCGGGTTCCCGGCCCGGCCGTGGTGGGCGTAGTCGTAGCCGTGCCGGTCCTTTATGTACGAGGTGAGCTCCTCGGGCACCAGGTCCGAGTGCTCGCCGTAGTGCTCGATCAGGTCGGCCACGTGGTTGCCGACCATGCCGCCGAACCAGCGGCACTGCTCGCGGGCGTGCGCCAGCGCGGCGGGGGAGTGGTCCGTGGTCACGTAGGCGGGCGCCGCCACGCAGATCTGCACGGCCGACGGGTCACGCCCGGCCGCCGTCGCGGCCGCCCGGACCGCCTTGATCATGTACTCGGTGAGGTACGGGTCGGCCAACTGCAGGATGAAACCGTCGGCCTGGCGGCCGGTCAGCTGCAGTGCCTTCGGCCCGTAGGCGCCCATCCAGATCGGCAGCGCTCCGTTGCGCACCCAGGGCAGCTGCACCTCGGTGCCGTCGACGGTGGCCGGGCGCCCCTCGGCGAGGTCCTTGATGGTGTGCATCGCCTCGCTGAGCCGGGCCAGGGTGGCCGGTCGCCGCCCGGCCACCCGCATCGCGGAGTCGCCGCGGCCGATGCCGCAGATCGTCCGGTTGCCGAACATGTCGTTGAGCGTGGCGAAGATCGAGGCGGTCACCTCCCAGGTCCGGGTCCCGGGGTTGGTGACCATCGGCCCGACCGTCATCCGCTCGGTGGCGGCCAGGATCTGGCTGTAGATCACGAAGGGCTCCTGCCACAGGACGCAGGAGTCGAAGGTCCACCCGTGGCTGAAGCCGACCGCCTCGGCCCGTTGCATCCGCTCGACCAGCAGCCGGGCCGGTGGGTCCGCCTGCAGCACGAGTCCGATGTCCATCCACGCTCTCCGTTCGTGTCGTTGCGGGGTCGAAGCGGGGCCGGGGGTGACCCGGCCCCTGGTGTGCGGCTCGGCTCAGCCCAGGTACTGGCAGGTGCCCCGCCGCAGGAACTGCCCGTGCCCGGCCCGGCCGAGCCAGCGCCCCTGCTCGAGCACCACCGCGCCGCGCGACAGCACCAGCTCCACCCGGCCGGTCACCTGCCGCCCCTCGTAGGCCGAGTAGTCCACGTTCATGTGGTGGGTTGCGGCCGACAGGGTCTGCACCGCGGTCGGGTCGTAGACCACCACGTCGGCGTCGGCGCCCGGGGCGATGGTCCCCTTGCGCGGGTGCAGCCCGAACATCCGGGCCGGCGCGGCGCAGGCGATCTCGATCCAGCGCCGCCGCGAGATCCGGCCCTCCACCACGGCCTGGTGCAGCAGGTCCATCCGGTTCTCCACCCCCGGCAGCCCGTTGGGGATCTTGGAGAAGTCACCGCGCCCGAGCTCCTTCTGGCCGACGAAGCAGAACGGGCAGTGGTCGGTGGAGACCACCTGGAGGTCGTCGGTGCGCAGGCCCCGCCAGAGCGCGGCCTGGTGCTCGCGCGGCCGGAGCGGCGTGGAGCAGACGTACTTGGCGCCCTCGAAGCCCGGCTCGGCCAGGTTGTCGGTGGAGAGGAAGAGGTACTGCGGACAGGTCTCGCCGAACACCGGCAGCCCCTGGTCCCGGGCGGCGGCCAGCTCGGCCAGCGCCGAGGCGGCCGAGACGTGCACCACGTAGAGCGGCGAACCGGCCACCTGGGCCAGCTTGATCGCCCGGTGGGTCGCCTCGGCCTCCAGCAGCTCGCGCCGCACCTCGCCGTGGTAGCGCGGGTCGGTGTGCCCGGCGGCCAGCGCCTGGGCCACCAGCACGTCGATGGCGATCCCGTTCTCCGCGTGCATCATGATCAGCCCGCCGTTGCCGGCGCAGCGCTGCATCGCCCGCAGGATCTGCCCGTCGTCGCTGTAGAACACCCCCGGGTAGGCCATGAACAGCTTGAACGAGGTGGACTCGCCGCTGTCGGTGAGCAGGTCCAGCTCCTTCAGCACCTCGTCGTTGACGTCCGAGACGATGGTGTGGAAGGCGTAGTCGATCGAGCAGTTGCCCTCGGCCTTGGCGTGCCAGCGGTCCAACCCGGTGCGCAGCGACTCGCCCACCGGCTGGACCGCGAAGTCCACGATGGTCGTGGTGCCGCCCCAGGCGGCGGCCCTCGTGCCGGTCTCGAAGGTGTCCGAGGCGTGGGTGCCGCCGAACGGCAGCTCCATGTGGGTGTGCGCGTCCACCCCGCCCGGGATCACGTACCGGCCGGTGGCGTCGATCACCCGATCCGCCGTCCACCCGGCCGCCACCGTGCTGCCCGTGCCGGCGAGCGCGACGATCTTCTCGTCCTCGATCAGCACGTCGGCCGCCATCTCCTCGGCCGCGGTGATCACCAGGCCACCGGTGATCAGGGTGCGCGTCATGCCTCCGCCCCCCGCTCGGCGTCGGCCCGGCGCAGCGCCTCGACCAGCAGCTTGGCGCCCTCCAGCGCCTCGGCCTCGGTGAGCGAGAGCGGCGGGGCGATCCGCAGCGCCTCACCACCCCGACCGCCCTTGCCGATCAGCAGCCCCAGCTCCCGGGCGTGCTCCAGGGTCGCCGTGGCCGTCGCGGCGTCCGGCAGCGCCACGCCCAGCATCAGGCCGCGCCCGCGCACCTCGCGCACGATCGGCAGTTCCAGCCGGGCGGCCTCCAACTGCGCCCGCAGCAGCGTCCCGGTGCGCCGCGCATTGGCCTGCAGGTCGTGCTCCAGCAGGTAGCGCAGGTTGGCCAGGGCCGCGGCACAGGTGATCGGGCTGCCGCCGAAGGTGGAGATCGAGTTGGCGCCCAGGCAGTCCATCACCTCGGCCCGGGCCACCACGCCGCCCATCGACATCCCGTTGGCGATGCCCTTGGCGAAGGTGAGCACGTCGGGCGGGCCCGCCTGCCCGTGTGCCTGCCAGCCCCAGAAGTGGTCGCCGGTGCGGCCCCAGCCGGTCTGCACCTCGTCGCTGATCCACAGGATCCCGTGCCGGTCGAGCACCCGCCGGAAGGCGGCCAGCAGACCGTCCGGACCGCGGGTGAAACCGCCGACCCCCTGGATCGGCTCGGCGATCAGCGCCGCCACGGTGCCCTCGGCCTGCCCGAGCATGTCCTCCAGGTCGGCGACGCAGGCCGCGGTGAACTCGGCGTCGGACAGCTGCGTGTACGGCCCGGCGGCCCGCACCCCGCCGTGCACGTACAGCGTCTGCAGCGGCGAGAGGCTGGTCGGGGACCACGAGGTGTTGCCGGTGACGCCCACGGTGGAGAAGGAGCGGCCGTGGTAGCTGTTGCGCAGCGCGAGGATCTGGTTGGAGCGGCGGTAGGTGGTGGCCAGCAGCAGCGCGGTGTCGTTCGCCTCGGTCCCGGAGGTGGTGAAGAAGACCTTGGCGTCCGGGATGCCGGACAGTTCGGCGATCTGCTCGGCCAGCTCCACCATCGGCGTGGAGAGGTAGAGCGTGGAGGTGTGCAGGATCCGCCCGGCCTGCTCGGCCACGGCCCGGGTCACCTCGGGCAGCGCGTGCGCCGTCATGGTGGTGAGGATCCCGCCGAAGAAGTCCAGGTACCGGTTGCCGGCGCTGTCCCACACGTACCGGCCCTCGCCGTGGGTCAGCTCGATCGGTTCCCGGTAGTAGGTGGCCAGCCAGGCCGGCAGCACCGCGCGGTGGCGGGCCCGCAGGGTCTCGGACGGGAGGTCGGTGGTGGTCATCGGGTGGATTCCTCCTCTGCACGGGGACGGTCGGTCGGGTGCCACGGGCCGGGCCGGGCCCACGGTGCGGCAGTCGGGCGCGGGGGCCGGGGCCTGCTCAGGCGTCGGTCAGCGGCCCGTAGGCCTCGGGGCGCCGGTCGCGGTAGAACGCCCACTGCTGGCGGACCTCTTCGATCAGTCCGAAGTCCAGGTCCCGGACCACCAGTTCCTCCTCCTTGTCGGAGGCCGGGTCGCCGACGAACTGGCCGCGCGGGTCGACGAAGTAGGAGGTCCCGTAGAACTCGTTGTCCCCGTACTCCTCCACCCCGACCCGGTTGATCGCCGCCACGAAGTACTCGTTGGCGACCGCCGCGGCCGGCTGCTCCAGCTGCCACAGGTGGGCGGACAGGCCCCGGCTGGTCGCCGAGGGGTTGTAGACCAGCTGGGCCCCGGCCAGTCCGAGCGCCCGCCACCCCTCGGGGAAGTGGCGGTCGTAGCAGATGTAGACGCCGACCTTGCCGACCGCGGTGTCGAAGACCGGCCAGCCCAGGTTGCCGGGCTTGAAGTAGTACTTCTCCCAGAAGCCCTTGACCTGCGGGATGTGGTGCTTGCGGTACTTGCCCAGGTAGCTGCCGTCGGCGTCGATCACGGCGGCGGTGTTGTAGTACACCCCGCTCTGCTCCACCTCGTACACCGGCACGACCATCACCAGCCCCAGCTCGGCGGCCAGCTCGCGCATCCGGGTCACCGTGGGCCCGTCCGGCACCGGCTCGGCCCAGCGGTAGTGCTCGGGCTCCTGCACCTGGCAGAAGTAGGGGGCGTTGAACACCTCCTGGAACCCGATCACCCGCGCCCCCTGCGCGGCCGCCTCGCGGGCGTAGCGTTCGTGGAGCTCCAGCATCGAGGACTGTTCGCCGGTCCACCGGGTCTGGACCAGGGCGGCGCGGACGATCTGGGACTGCGACATGGAACGCTCCTGAATCAGTGAAGGCTGACGGGAACCTGGAGCTGCCGAGACTGGCCGGTGAGGTGCCAACGATCCGGACGTCCGCGCGTCACTCCGACAGGTGGGTGACAGGTGGCGAACGGGTGACGGGTGAGCAGGGATCGTGCGACGGGTGTCCTTGCAGACTCCCCAGCGCGGTAGCGTCCCAACCCCGACAACCTGTCAGCTCTCCCGCCGCCTTCCGCCCACCCGGTGACATACCGCCAGTAGGCACGCGACCCGGTGCGCCCCGTCCGCCCCGCGCGGTGCGACCCCGGCGAGTCCACCCGGCCGGCGCAGCCGTCCCCGGGCTCGCACCGCACCGCCACCGGCGGGCCGGATCACGCCCGCGGGACCTGTGCCTCTTGCTCGCGTGGACCGCCCTCGCACGCGGTCGGCAACGACGGATGGCGCCCGATCACCACCACACCCAGCACCATCAGCAGCAGCCCGGCCGCCTCCCAGGCCAGCGCCCCCGGCGTGACCCGCAGCCGGTCGCCCAGGAAGCCCACCGCGCAGACGATCCCGGCCAACGGCTGCGCCGCGGTGAGCGCCGGCAGCGACATCCGCAACGGCGCCGCCTCGAAGGCGCTCTGCACCAGCAGCAACCCGGTGGCACCCAGGCCCACCACCGCGTACGGCTCCCAGTTGTGCAGCACCGCCGTCATCCCGCCGGTGTCGATCCGGCTCGCGGTGGCACGGGTCAACGCGTCCTGCAGCCCGTAGAGCAGACCGGCGGCCAGCGCCAGGATGGTCGCCTCCTCGAACAGCGGGAGTCTCCGCCCAACCGAGACCAGCAGCAGCGCCAGCCCGGCCACCACGCCGAACACCAGCCAGTGCCGCAACTGGCCGGCCACCGCCCCGCCGCCGCGCGGATCACCGGCCAGGATGAAGGCCGTCACCCCGAGCCCGAGCAGCAGCACCCCGCCCCAGCCCGAGCGCCCCAGCCGCTGCCGGCTGAGCAGGCTGGCCAGTGCCATCGCGAAGACCAGGTTGGTGGTGAGCAGCGGCTCCACCAGGGAGACCTCGCCCAGCCCCAGCGCCCACGCGCTGAGCACCAGCCCGGCCACCATGACCGCGATCCCGGCCAGCCACTCGGGCATCTTCAGCAGGTCCAGCAGCAGGCGCCAGTGCAGCAGGTCGGACTTGGGCGCGCGCTGGGCCGCGTGCTGCTGGAGCACGAACCCCAGCCCCAGGCAGCAGGCCGCGCCGATCGCCAGTAGGAAGACCGCCACGCAGGATCACCCGGCCGTCGTGTGCTCGGACCGCACCCCGGGACGGTCGCGCCGGGCGGCCGGGCACGGTTGCTCGATTCGCCGCCAGCCTACCTCCGCCCGGCCGGCGGGGTGCCGGGTCTGCCGAAGCTTGCGTGTCGAGTGCCGCCGCGCGCCGCCCCGCCCGTCCTCCCCACCCTGCCCGGCCCGCTTGGGACCGGATAATGGAGATGGGTTCCCGCCCGACCCACGGCGTCGGGGGAGGAGGCAGCGATGATCATCCGGATCTGGGAGGCGCAGGTCGCGCCCAAGCTGATGAGCGAGTTCTGCACGGTGGTCCAGTCGGAGATGCTGCCGCTGCTGGTCGGGCTGGACGGCTACCTGGGGGGCGAGCTGCTCCGCTCGCTCCCGGACAGCACGCACCGCGTCCTGGTGATCACCCGGTGGCGCGACGAGGAGGCGCTGCGCGGCTACGCCGGCCCGATGTGGGCCAAGCGTCCGGTCTGGTCGGACAGCGAGGAGGGCTACCTGGAGCACCCGCCGGAGGTCGCCCACTTCACCGTGCTCAGCTCCCAGTGACCCCGGTCAGCCGCCAAAGTTCAGCGCGTAGAGCGCGGCCGGCGAGGCGGGGGTCACGAAGTCCATCGGCACCGTGCCGAGCACCGGACGACTCGTGTGGTCCAGCCCGGCCAGGTAACCGGACAGCCGCGGCGCCATCGCGTCGGCGGCTTGGCGCGGCCACAGCCCCCAGCCGGAGGACGAGGTGAAGGTGATGAAGAGCCGCTGCGGATCGGTCGCAGCCCGGGCCGCGTCGAGGTGCGCCGAGACCTCCGGCCACTTGCGGCCGGCGATGTCGAAGACGGTGCCGATCTGGTAGTCGTCCTCGATGTCCGTGAGCGGCCCGCCCCAGCCGACCCCCGGCACCCCGCCGTCGTCCGCCAGCACCACCACCCGCCCGCGCACCTCGCCGAGCGCCGGGATCCGGCCCTCCGTCCACATCAGTCCGGGCCAGCGGGACTGGTAGTCGGCGAAGATCGCGCCGAAGTCGGCGTCGGACACGGTGGAGTACTCCTGCTTGACCCGCATCAGCACGCACTCGCCGGGATGCTGGGCCAGGAACGCCTGGCAGTCGTTGAGCACGTCACCGAAGAAGATGTTCTGGAAGAACTGACTGTGGTGGATCGCGAACACACCGTTGATCGCCCGGCACCGCATGTCCAGGAAGCGTATCCCGGCCGTCAGCTGGTCCGGGACGGAGAGCGTCTGGCACTGGGTGATCGGGCCGCCGTAGAGCGAACAGGTGTCATGCGTCCCGGGCACGGTCAGCCGGGCCAACGACACACCATCGGGCAGCGCCCCCTGCCAGTCCGCGCCGTCCGGCACCGCGTCCGCCCGCGCCGATCGGGCCCCGAGCCCGAACAGCGCCGCCGCCGCACCGAGCGCCACGGCCGACCGCCCCAGGCTCCGCCGACTGACTCGCCGGCCCATCAGCTCAGCTCTGGTCAACTCCACAGCGGAATCCCCCTCGTCGTCCCGGTGCCCGTTCCCGGTCGGCTGGCATGCTCATTATTAGGGCTCGCCGTGGCGCAGCACAGGCCCCGGACCGGACTTCGGCACCGAACCATCCGAGCGACGGCCCGGGCCGGCCGGCTCCGACCGGGTGGATCGGGGGTTGCCGGGGGGACCGTAGGCTGGGTCGGTGATCGAGTCCACTGCCACCGCTTCCGCCGCCCGCGAGCCCGCTGCCGTGCCCGTGCCCGTGCTCAGTGATGAGTTCCTCGCCTTCTGGGCGGAGCGGCACATCTGCACCCTGACCACCATGCGACCGGATGGGACCCCGCATGTGGTGCCGGTCGGGGCCACCTATGATCCGGCTACCGGGATCGCGCGGGTGATCACCAGTGCCGGTAGCCGGAAGGCGCGCAACGTGGTGGCGGCTGGGGCGGGTGGGGCCAGGGTGGCGCTCTGCCAGGTGGACGGCGGTCGGTGGGCGACGTTGGAGGGGATCGCCGTGGTGCGTCGCGATCCGGCGGCGGTGGCCGACGCCGAGGCGCGCTACGCCCGTCGTTACCGCACCCCGCGGCCCAACCCGGATCGGGTGGTCCTCGAGATCACGGTGACCCGCACCCTCGGCCGCGGCACCGCGCCCGGCGCTGCCACCGCCTGACGGTCGGGTGCGCGCTCAGCGATGGGCGGCGCACTCCCGCAGGGCCCGCATGACGTCGGCCTCGATGCCCAGTCCCCGGGCCCGGACCAGCGTCGGGTGTGCCCGTACGGCTGCGCCGGCCCGGACGTAGGCGGTCCAGCAGCGGTCGAACTCGGCCTGCTCGGCGGCGTCCCAGGTGCACCGCTGCACCGCCTGCGCGGGTTCGGGGAAGGCGGCCCGGCGGCGATCGCGGACGGCCAGCGCGCAGTCGCCCAGGACTCGGTCGGCGGCGAGCAGGTCGCGCTGAAGGGCGATCAGATCGGCGGGCAGCGCGAGGCTTTCGGTCGGGGCGGTGAACACGGTGTGCACGTTAGACACCGGAACTGACATTTCGCTCGAGTGAGCCCGGAGGCCCAGCTCGGAGCGGTGGGCCGGGAGGTTTGAGAATGCCGCGGCCTGGCAGGGGTTGCCGCCGCGGCTGCGCCGCGCTGTGGCGTGGTGGTGATGATGCCAGGTGTTCACATCGGGGGTGCCGCCGGGGTGTGGCCTACAGCCCGCTCGGCCAGGCGTAGCCGGTGGGGACGGTGACCTGGGCGTTCTCTGCCGGCGTGCCGTAGAGCAGGGCGATCTCGTCGTGGGCGCCGAGGGTGATCGCGGCGGGGTCGCCGCTGACGGGCTTGCCGTTGAGGTAGGCGGTCAGGGTGTGGCCGGCGTCGGTGCTGGCGGCACCGAGGTGGTCCGCGGCGAGGGAGACCTGCCACTCGGTCATGAACTGCCCGAGGGTGAACCGGGCCTGCACCGGCGACTCGACGTGGATCACCCCGGAGGTGTCGTGGGTGTGCAGCGGGCTGATCTGCTGGGTGCTCTCGTCGATGCCGACCAGCGCCGGAACGGTGACCGACCGGCCGTCCAGGTAGACGTCGAGGTGGGCGTGGATGTGCTCGACGGTGCCCTCGGCGCCGAGCATCGGCAGGCCGGCGGCCGCCACCGCCGCGGCGGGGTCGGCCGGGGCCGGCCACGGCGGGGCGCTGGTCCGGCCGTCGGCCGTGGTGCGCGGCTGGGTC
>NZ_JBNQTI010000101.1:17025-31652 GCF_050325825.1 Kitasatospora sp. LaBMicrA B282 | reverse complement strand
CCCGCCCTCGCCGCCCCCGCCGCGCGGCCCGCCCGGGCGGCGCGAACCGCCCGCGCCGCCGGGGAGTGCGAGGGCGCACCCGAGCCCACCAACTCCGCGTTCGCATCCGCACCATCGGACACCGCTGTCGCAGCCTCGAGCGCCCCGACAGCCCCACCGGCCACTCCGCCGGCCGGCAGCTCACCGGCCACCACCGCACCACCCACCCCGACGGCTCCACCTGCTCCGCCTGCTCCACCCGGGCCACCTGCTCCACCGGAGGCGCGGTAGTCCCGGATCGCCGTGACGATCCACTCCGGCACCGCCTCGCCCACCGACGGCTCCACCTCCGAACGCCCGCGCACCGCCCAGCGGAACGCGGAGGTCCCCCGCCCCAGGTCGTGACCGACCGACCGGGCATCCACCTCCACAGCGGTGCGCCGCTTGCCGTCGTCCTCCCATTCGCGGATCCGCAGTCGGCCGCAGACCACCACCGGATCACCCTTGTTGAGCGAACTCACCACGTTCGTGGCGAGCCAGCGCCAGGCCGTCACCGTGACCCAGTTGGTCTCGCCGTCGACCCACTCGCCCCGCGTCCGGTCATAGCGGCGCTCGGTGGCGGCGAGCCGGAAGTTGGCCGTCGGCACGCCCGCACCGGTCTGCCCGTAGCTCACCGCGGAGGCGACGTTTCCGATCATTGTCACCAGGGTCTCGTTCACGACCTGCCCTCGCATTCCTCGTGTTCCTCCCGGATCGGGAGAAACGACCGACTGGCGACGATGATGTCCGAAAGGGCAAGCCGTGTCCGCTGCGGAATAATTTCTGTGGATAACCAGCCCCTGTGGACATCTTTGCCCTGGCTTGGTGACATCATTCGCAAAGCTGATAAGCGACAGATTCTGCGTCCATGACAAGGCTGCCCGACGAACCCTCCCCGCGCCCCCTGAACGAGTGGCCGCAAGGACGCTCTGTCCACGTCATCCGACCGGACGAACCAAAATCCGGCCCCCGCCCCACCCTCGCCCAACCGTCACGTTCCCGGCACACCCTGCTACCAGCGCGGCAAGTCCATAACGGCTGAGGAGACATCGTCGTAACGACTGCACAACGTCCAGCGGCAAGGCACCCCGCAATGCTGCACCCCGCTCGCCCACCTGCGATTATCAGACCGCTCTCGCAAGACCGACACACCCACTCCATCGGTGGAAAGGCAACCGAGGCGCCGTTACCCCCTTATCCTGTCCCCGGCAGGGCAAGGGCCTCATCACCCCCACCACCCGAGGGAATAGGCACCAGAGCCCGCCTGCCCCACCCGGGCGCACCGCCCGCACGCCCCCGTAGCTCAGTGGATAGAGCAGGTGCCTTCTAAGCACTTGGTCGCAGGTTCGAGTCCTGCCGGGGGCACCTGCCGGCCCGTCGATCCACCCGGATCGGCGGGCCGCACCCGTAGGTCGAGGCCGCCGGAGCGGCCTCGCGGCGGACCGGGGACCATCCGCCACCAGTCGCGGAGCGTAGCCGCGGCACTACGTCGGCCCATTGCCCCCGCACCCGAAGTGGCAAGCGGCGAACCCTCGGCAGCCACCTCGGCTCCAACCGCCCCGAACCGGCCGTCACCGAGCGTGTCGGCTGCGTCACGTCGACACGGGACTGCCCGACCCGGCGTGAGGGCGGTGAACCCAATCCGCACGAACAGCCGTGCCGTCTTCCGGGAGCCCTCGATCCGCGGCCGCGCCCGACGGAGCGACACCCCACCCGCCCGGGGGCTCCGCTGTGCCGCGCGTACGATGTGCGGACCGGACTGACGGCCAGTCAGCTTCGTGATCCGTCATGCCCACCGGCCAGTTGACGCCGACACCCGATGGTGAGCTCCGGCGTGACCCCGGCAGGACCATGGCCTGCCTGCGGCACGGCTGTGGCGCGGCTGCGGCACGGCTCCAGCCCGGCTGAAGCTCACTTCCCGGCCGGCGGCAACCCGCACGCGTCCGGGCCGGCCGTGAATTCCGTCCGCCGCGAAGAACCCCACCGCACCGGGCCGGGCCGATTGCGCTCCCGCAGTGCCGCCGTCCCAGTCCCCGAACCCGCCCGGCAGCGGTGGCCGCGCGAAACTCGCCAATACCGCCACGGCCCATTACCGGGCCCGCGCGCGAGTGCCCTCCGCCGCCTCGGAGTTCGACGGAGTTCCGGCGAGTTCCGGGGCCCGCCGGCGGAAGGGCGGGGCGATCGGAGTCATGCCGCGATTTCCCCCAAATGCCCGAGCTGCACAGGCTTGCCCGTCCTGTGACCGGCCGCGGGAAACCGTGCTGCGGACGTCGCCGGGTCGAAGCCGGGCGCCCCCGCGAAACGGCCGAAAACGGGCTTCCGCCCCGGTGCTCCGCTATTGCCGTAACTCGCCCGACCGGCCCGCCGATCCGGCCGCGGACGCCGATTCCCGAACGTACCCCCGCGGGCGGGGGCGACCCCTTCGCCACCCACCCGCGGGACGGCGGGACGAGGTGAAGTGACGCGCCGGCCGAGGCATTCGGGGAAACACGAAATGGCCGGCACGGTCGGCATTGACCGGTCGTCACCCCCAGCGCCGCAGCGCCTTGGTCAGGACCGGTCCGACCTGCTCGACCGCCGCCGGCTCGAACAGGTGCGGGTGCGGCACGTCCAGCCGGTGGACCTGCACCGTCCCGTCGATCCAGGGGTACCAGCCGTCCACCGGGTCCGGCCCGGCGGGCTCGCCCGCGGGCCGGGCGGCGGCGAAGCACAGCAGGTCACCGCGGAACACCTCGGTGCGGAAGGCCGCGGCGAGCCGGCGGTGGTTGGCGCCGACGGCCAGCAGTGCGGCGAGGCTGGCCTCGTCCCGGGGGACCGCGGCGGCGGCCGGGTCGGTCAGCTTGTCGAGTTCGTCGAGCAACCGGCGCTGGTCGACCGCGGCCGCGGTGCCGGCCGCGGCGGGGCCGGGGTAGCCGTCCAGCACGGCCAGCAGGCCCACCTCGCAGCCGGCCGCCTGCAGCCGGGTGGCGACCAACTGGGCCAGCGCGCCGCCGAAACCGGCGCCGAGCAGGTGGTACGGGCCCGCCGGCTGGGCGGTGCGCAGTTGGCCGACCAGGTCGGCGAGCAGTTCCTCGGGATCGGCCAGCGGCGCGGTGCCCGGGATCAGCCCGCGGGCCTGCAGGCCGACCAGCGGCTGCTCGGGGCCCAGCTGCGCCGCCAGCGCACGGTAGGGCCAGGCGATCCCACCGAGCGGCGGCAGGCAGTGCAGCGCCGGGCGGCCTTCGTCGCCCGCCCGCAGCAGCACCGGGGTGTCCAGCGGGTGCCCGGCCGTCGCGGTCCCCGGGCCGCCGGGCCCGACCAGCACCAGCCGCCCGTCGGGCAGCCGGCGGGCCCGCTCGCCGGTGCGGTGCAGCCGGCTGCCGGGTGGCCCGAACGGGTCGGCGACGAACCGCTCGGCGGTCGGCCCGGGCCGACCGGGGTAGCCGGTGGCCACCCCGACCCCGGCCAGGCAGAGTTCCCCGACGGCGCCCGCGGGCACCGGGCGCAGCCGGGCGTCCAGCAGGTGCGCCCGCACCCCCGGCAGCAGCCGCCCGATCCCGGGCCCGTCGGACGCCGCACCCACCTCGCCGAGGGTGGCCGCGAGCGTGGTCTCGACCGGGCCGTACCCGCTGAACAGCCGGTACCGGCCGGCCGCCCGGGCGACCGCCTCGACCGGGCAGTTCCCGCCCAGCGCCACCACCACGGTGTCCGGGGCCAGCTCGCCCGCCGGCAGCTCGGTCAGTGCGGCGGGCGGCACCAGCACGTGGGTGGGCGTGTGCGCGGCGGCGGTCCCGGGGGCGGGCTGCCAGCGGGTGGCCGGCCCGTCCGGGGCGAGCACCAGGGCGCCGCCGCTGAGCAGCGCCATGGTCAGCTCGCAGAGCGCGGCGTCGAAGCTGGCCGCGGGGTGCTGGAGCACCCGGCTGCGTCCGGTCAGGCCCAGCCGCTCGATCCGGGCGGCGGCCAGTGCGGTCAGGCCGCGGTGCGGCACGGCGACCAGCAGCGGCTCGACCTCCGGTCCCGCAGCGGCGTCCGCGCCGGCTGCCGGATCCGCCGTCCCGGGGCGGGTGCTCGGCAGCAGGCAGGCGGTGTCCTCGGCGGTGAGCGGGCGGGTCCGGTCGGCGTCCGTCAGCGGCTCGGGGTCCAGGCCGAACAGCTCGGCCACGGTCAGCGGGTCGTCGAGCGCGACCGCGGGCGGCTCGTCGGCCGGCACCGGCACAGTACTGCGGGTGACCAACAGCAGCGGCCGCGCGGCGGCCGGCAGCCGACCGGCCCGCTCGCCCGCCCCCGCCCGCTCGCCCGCCCCGGCCAGCGCCGGCGGGAGGTAGCCGGCGCCGGCCTTGAGCACGGCGAGGATCGCGATCACCTGGTCCGCCGACCGCGGCAGGGCGAGCGCCACCAGCGTGCCGGGGCCGGCGCCGCGCGACACCAGCAGCCGGGCCAGGCGGTTGGAGTAGTCCTCCAGGTCGGCGTAGCTGACGGTCCGTGAACCGTGCACCAGCGCCACGTGGTCCGGGGTGCGCAGCACCTGGGCGCTGAACGCCGCGGGGAAGAGCTCGCCGCCGGAGCCGGCCGGCCCACCTGCTGCGGCCACCCGCGACACTGACGTCACCTGCGACACCGGGCCCGCCTCCGCGGCCGACGCCGCCAGCCGCGCGACCTCGCCGCGCGCCACCAGCCGCGACCCCTCGCCCGTGCTCGTGCCCACCTCCGCGGGCGCACCGGGGCGGGGCCGACGCGCCGCGCCGGCGGCCGGCGCCCGGGCTGCCAGCGACTCGGCGACGGCGCCGATCCCGGCCAGGTGGGCGGCCAGCTGCGGCAGCGGGCAGTGCCCCGGGTCGGCGACGGCCACCAGCCGCAGCCCGTCGGCCTCCTCGTGGACGCTCAGCGCCGGCCCGCTCCCGACGTCCCCCGTCAGCCGATGCACCGTCACCGCCAGCCCGGCGAACTCCGGGACGGGCGCCGCCGGGACGAACTCGACGGTCAGCGCCGCCAGTTCGGCGATCCCGCCGGTGCGGCCGAGCTCACGGGCCAGCTCGGCGCCGCGCCGGCGCTGGTGACGGCCGGCCTCGGTCAGCCGCTGCCCGGCCTGGCCCAGCAGCTCACCGGCGCTCGCCCCGGCGGCCACGGCCAGCCGCAGCGGGAGCAGGTTGGCGAACCGCCCGGGCGCCCGGCGGGTCGCGGCCGTCACCCGGCCGGGGAACGGCAGGGCGAGCACCAGGTCGTCCGCACCGGTGCTCCGGTGCAGCTGGGCGGCGACCGCGGCGAGCGGCCCGGCGGCCCAGTGCGCGCCGGCCTCCCGTGCCGCCCGGCGCAGGCCGTCGGTGGTCGCCCGGTCCAGCCGGGCGGTGGCGGCCACCAGCGCGGCGACCGGCTCGGCGGCCACACCGGCACCGCCCGGGTCGAGGAACGGCCCACCGCCCGGCCCGAGGAACGGCCCGTCGCCCGGCCCGAGGAGCGGCCGCGGCTCCGGGACCCCGGCCAGCCGCTCCCGCCAGTACCGGCGGTCCGCGGCGGCCGCTGCCGAGTCGCGGTGCTCCCGCTCCAGTTCGGCCAGCTCCGCCGGGCTCGGGAACGCCGCGGCGGGCAGCACACCGCCCCGCCGGCCCGCGGTGTAGCGGGCGGCGACCCGCCGGGTGAACCGGGTGATGCCGTGGGCGTCGGTGACCAGGCGGTGGTAGCCCTGGTACCAGGCGTGCCGGTCGGGGCCGAGCCGGAAGAGCGCCTGGCGGACCAGCGGGCCGTGCTCCGGGTCCAGCGGGTCGGCCAGTTCGGCGCGCATCCACCGCTCGGCGGCCGCCAGCGGCTCCGGGTCGCCGCCGAGGTCCAGCAACGGGATCGTCAACTCGTCCTCGTCGCCGATCAGTTGGCACAGCTCGCCGGCGACCTCGGCGAACCTCACGCGCAGCAGCCCGGCCTCGTCGGCCGCCTGCCGGATCGCGCTCCGCAGCAGCCCGAGGTCGAGCGGACCGCACAACTCGAGGTAGCCGCCGATCCGGTGGGCGGGAGCGGCCGGGTCGCGCCGGTCGAGCCAGGTCTCGCGCTGGGCCGCGCTCGCGGGCAGGCTGATGGGAAGGTTCGGGGACACCGGAGTTCTCTTCGCTAGCAGGGGGCGTGGGATCGAGGCGCCAACACCTCCGAGGCGCCATCACGTCCGACGTCGGTTCCGAGGGGAGGAACGAGCCGTCCGGCCGCCCGTTCCGTGCGTTCCCGACCGATCACCCGGACGAGCGACGAGTCCCCGGCCCCGCCGAGGCCCCTGCCGCCCCGCGCGCCGCCCCAGCACCGAGGCCCTGCTACCCCGGCCCCGACGCCGACGCCGAACCCCCGCCCCCCCGCTACCCCAGCCGCAGCTCCGCCGCCGCCACCCGCACCGCCGCCCCCGGCAGGCCCGGCGGCAGCCGCAGCGCGATCGCCGCGTCGTACTCGGCCGGCACCGGCACGGCCCGCAGCTCCCAACCGGCCGGCGGCTGCGCACCCGCGCCGGCGACGGCCTCGTACCCCGGGCCGAGGCCCACGTAGTCGTGGTCGGCGCCGCGCCCGAGCCCCATCCCGGTGCCCTTGAGGTAGGCCTCCTTGCGCACCCAGCAGCGCAGCGTCGCCCGCCCGCGGCGCTCGGCGCCCGGCTCGCCGAGCGCGGCCAGCTCGACCCGCTCGGCGGGGTGCAGCTGGCCGGACACGTCCGTCCCGGAACCGGGGGCGAAGGCGGCGACCAGTTCGACGTCCGCCCCGATCGGGTCGGCGGCCACCGCGACCAGCGCCATGGTGCCGCTGTGCGAGAGCGAGAACTCCAGTCCGGGCGCGTCCACCGGCTGGGGCCGCCCGTGCGCCGCCCCGCAGCCGGGACAGGCGGCCCGCCGGAACCGCAGCTCGCCCGGCGCCCGGCCCAGCCGCTCGGCCAGCACCAGGCGCAGCGCCACGTGGGCCACCCGGTACAGCGCCCGGTCCTGGTCGCGGCGGAACCGGGCGGCCTGCTGCCGCTCCTCGGCGTCCAGCACGCCACCCGCCTCGGCCGCCTCGGCCGCCGCCGTGTTCGCCGGGTCCACCGCGATCCACCGGACCTCGACCCGCCCCGGCTCCAGCCCGCCCGCCGACGCCCCTGCCTGCACCACCACCGCCACCCCTCAGCTCACCGGATCCCCGGGTCAGATGCCCGAAACGGTCCCGGAGACGATCCGCACCACCCCGTCGGCCCGCGCGGCCAACGCCGCCCGCAGCCGGGGTGCCCGGGCCTCGCCGAGCAGCTCGTAGGCCTGTTCCGGCGCGACCCAGCGGTAGTCCTCCAACTCGCTCTCCTGCAGCACGATCGTGGTGCCGACCGGCACCACCCCGGCGTCGAACATGAAGTGCACGGCCGGGTGCTCCAGCTGCGCGGAGGGGTGGGTCCAGCCGACCACCAGCAGCGGGCCGATCTCGCGGTCCAGCCCGGTCTCCTCCAGCAGTTCGCGCCGGGCGCACTGCAGCGCGTCCTCGCCGGTGTCGATGGTGCCGCCGGCGAACTGCCAGCCGGGACGGTAGTTCGGCTTGAGGACCAGCACCCGGCCGGCCTCGTCGGTCAGCAGGTTGCCGGCGGCGGTGTAGGAGCGGGGCAGCGAGGCCAGCCAGGCCTCCCTGGAGAGCAACTGCTCCTGGTCCATCGTGGACTCCTCGCACCTCGCGCCGGCTACCTTCCCCGCGCATTCAACCACCTCGGCCCGCCCGCGGCAGCGGGCCTGGCCCCCGGTCCCGGGGATCCGCCTGCCAGAGTGGGCGGCATGACCGACCAGACCCTCACCGCCGGCCGCACCGAACTCCCCTCCCCCGTCGACGGGCTGCGCGCCTGGCACGGCGCGGACGACGGGGTCGCCGTGCTGCTGATCGACCGCCCGAAGCGGCGCAACGCCGTCACCCTGGCCATGTGGCAGGCGCTGCCCGGACTGCTGGCGCAGCTGGCGGAGCGGCCGGGGCTGCGGGTGCTGCTGGTCACCGGCGCCGCCGGCACCTTCAGCGCGGGCGCCGACATCGGCGAGCTGGCCGAGGTCTACCGCGACCCGGCGAGCGCGGACGCCTACCACGAGACCAACGTGGCGGCCGAGCAGGCGCTGGCCGACTTCCCGCACCCGACGCTGGCCGTGGTGCACGGCTCCTGCGTGGGCGGCGGCTGCCAACTGGCGCTCGCCTGCGACCTGCGGTTCGGCTCGGTGGAGGCCCGGCTGGGGATCACGCCGGCCAAGCTCGGCGTGGTCTACCCGGCGGTGCCGACCGCCCGGCTGGCCGCGCTGGTCGGGCCGGCCCGGGCCAAGTACCTGCTCTTCTCGGGCGAGTTGGTGACGGCGATGCGGGCCGAGCGGTTCGGTCTGCTGGACGAGGTGCACCCGGCCGGGGAGCTGGACGAACGGGCGCTGGCCTTCGCCCGGCTGCTGGCCCGGCGCTCGCCGCAGACCATCGGCGCGGCCAAGGCGGCGCTGGGCGCGGCCGACCCGGCCGCGGCGCTGGCCCCGTGGGCGCGCCGCTCCCGCCAGGCGCCGGACGTCCGGGAGGGGCTGGCGGCCTTCCTGGAGCGCCGCGAGCCGGACTTCCCCGACCTCGCGCCGGTGCACCGCCCCTGAGCGCCGCCGCGCCGCCCCCGACCGCCGACCCGTGCCGCCGCGCGCGGCGTGGCCGCACCGGCCGGACGGAGTAACGTGAGGCGTACGGCCGGACGGTCTCTGGTGAGATGCCCTCAGGAAGAGCCCGCACCGTAAGGAGTCCCACCATGCGCGCAACAGTAGGTGACCGCCTGCACGTCCACAGCCGCTCGGTCGGCATGGCCGAGCAGCGGGGCGAGATCATCGAGATCCGCGGTACCAACGGCGAGCCGCCCTACGTGGTCCGGTTCGAGGACGGCCACGAGGGCCTGATCTACCCCGGCCCGGACTGCACGGTCGAGCGGCCGACCGAGGAGCGCTGAACGGCCCGGGCACCCGGCAGGTGCCCGGGCCGACCGGTCGGCCCGGGCGGGCCGGTCAGCAGACTGGTCAGCGGATCGGTCAGCGGATCGGCATCCCGGAGATGGTCCGCGCGACGACCAGCCGCTGGATCTCACTGGTGCCCTCGAAGATGGTGTAGATCGCGCTGTCCCGGTGCATCCGCTCCACCGGGTACTCGCGGGTGAAGCCGTTGCCGCCGAGCAGCTGCATCGCCTGCGCGGTGACCCACTTGGCGGTCTCGCCGGCGTAGAGCTTGGACATCGACCCCTCGGCCGCGGTGAACGGCTGCTGGTTGGCGGCCATCCAGGAGGCCCGCCAGACCAGCAGCCGGGCCGCGTCGATCCGGGTGCGCATGTCGGCCAGGGTGAAGGCCACCCCCTGGTTGTCGATGATCGGGCGGCCGAACTGGACCCGGGTCTTCGCGTAGTCCAGCGCCACCTCGTAGGCGGCCCGGGCGATGCCGACGGCCTGCGCGCCGACCGCGGGGCGGGAGGCCTCGAAGGTGGCCATCGCCGCGTTCCGGCCGCCCTTCTTCACGCCCTCGCGGGCCCGGGCCAGCCGCTCGTCGAGCTTCTCCTTGCCACCCAGCAGGCAGTGCCCGGGGATCCGCACGCCGTCCAGCACCACCTCGGCGGTGTGCGAGGCGCGGATGCCGTGCTTCTTGAACTTCTGCCCCTGGGACAGGCCCGGGGTCCCCGGCGGGATCACGAAGGAGGCCTGGCCGCGGGCGCCGAGCTCCGGCTCCACGGTGGCCACCACCACGTGCACCGCGGCGATGCCGCCGTTGGTGGCCCAGGTCTTGGTGCCGTTGAGCACCCACTCGTCCTTGGCCTGGTCGTAGACGGCCCGGGTGCGCAGCGCCGAGACGTCGGAGCCGGCGTCCGGCTCGGAGGAGCAGAAGGCGGCGACCTTGACGTCCTCCGGGGTGCCGAACATCTGCGGCGCCCAGGTGCCGATCTGCTCGTCGGTGCCGTTGGCCAGCACGGCGACGGCGGCCAGCGTGGTGCCGACGATGGCGAGCCCGAGGCCGGCGTCGCCCCAGAACAGCTCCTCCATGGCGAGCGGGATGCCGAGGCCGGTGGGGTCGAAGAACTGCTGCGCGTAGAAGTCCAGCGAGTAGATCCCGATCTTGGCGGCCTCCTGGATGATCGGCCAGGGGGTCTCCTCGCGCTCGTCCCACTCGGCGGCGGCCGGGCGCATCACGTCGGCGGCGAAGCCGTGCAGCCAGTCGCGGACGGCGAGCTGGTCCTCGCTCAGAGCCAGCGAGAAGGGGGTCATCCGGTCCTCCAGGATCAAGGTCGCGCCGCTCGGGTGTTACCGGGGGTAACATCGTCGGAGTCTGCTACTGATAGGTAACGGCTGTCAACGCATCGGCACAGGTGAGCGGGGAGGACCAGGGTGACCGCGCCGGAGGAACCGCGCAGGGAGCAACTGCTGAACGCCGCCGACCGGGTGGTCAGCCGGGAGGGCCCGGGGGCGAGCATGAACGCGATCGCCGCCGAGGCGGGCATCACCAAGCCGATCCTCTACCGGCACTTCGGCGACCGCAGCGGCCTGTTCCAGGCGCTGACCGAGCGCCACACCTCCGGCCTGCTCGCGGCGGTGCGGGCGGCACTGGCCGAGCCGCTGGAGCGGCGCGAGCGGGTGGAGCACGTGCTGGACACCTACCTGGCCGGGATCGAGGCCCGGCCGCAGGTGTACCGGCTGCTCACCCACCCGGAGGCCGGCGAGGCCCCACCGGCGGCCGGGCGGGCGATCCCGCACGGCGTGGGCAACGCGCTGGCGCCGGCGCTGCGGCAGATCGCCGAGGAGATCACCCGGGCGGTCACCGCCCAGGTGGACCTCGGTCCGGACGCGCCGCTGCTCTCCGAGGCCTGGGGACGGGCGATCACCGGCATGGTGCTGGCGGCCGGCGACTGGTGGCTGGAGAGCAAGCCCTGCCCGCGGGCCCGGATGGTGCAGGCGTTGGCCGACCTGCTCTGGGGCCGACTGGCCGCGGCCGCACCGCTGCCCGCCGCCCCGCTGCCGAGCCCGAACGGCAACGGCCCGGCGGGCACCGGCCCGAACGGCAACGGCACCGGCCCGACCGGCAACGCCGCCCCCGCCGACGAGCCGCCCGCACACCCGACCGCCCCCGGCCCCAACCCCCCGGTCCCGGCGGCCGATTAGCGCCGGACCCCTTGCGCACCGGGCCCGGGTCCGCGACCATCGGGCCCTCCCCCACCGCCGCCCGTGCGAGGTGTCCGTGCGCGTCCTCCGTACCGCCGCCGCCCTGCTGTTGAGCGTCACCGTGCTGTTCACCGCCGCCCCGGCGGCCGGCGCGGTCGACGCCGCACCGGCCCGGGGCCCCGACCTGCCCACCGGCACGGTCCAGTCGCCCGACGGGCGCACCCTCTTCGTCGACGCCGCCGGCCGGGTGGTCGAGCCGCGCGGCTTCGACGTCGACAAGTACGACGAGACCACCGCGGCCGACCTGCGCTCGATCGCCGACCACGGCTTCACCCTGATCCGGGTGGCGGTCTCCTGGAACCGCCTGGAACCCGCCCGCGACCACTACGACCCGGTCGAACTCGCCAAGCTGCAACGGCTGCTGGACCGGGCCGACCAGGACGGGCTGCTCGCCGTGATCGACTTCCACCAGGACGTCTACGGCCCGGCCTTCGGCGGCGGCGACCGCGGCATCCCGCCCTGGGCCACCCGGGACGACGGCCTGCCCTTCGTCCCCGACCCGAACGACTGGTTCGCCGGCTACTTCCAGCCCGCCGTGCAGGCCGCCTTCCGGCACCTCTACGACGATGCCGACCTGCGCCGGTGGCAGGCCGAGTTCTACACCCACCTGGCCGCCGAACTGCGCGGCCACCGCTCACTGCTGGGCTACGACCTGTTCAACGAGCCGTTCGGACCGGTGGCCGGCGACCCGAGCGACCCGGCCGTGCTGGCCGCCTCCTCGGCCGCCCTCGAACAGGGCCGGCTGGCGGCCATGTACCAGCGGCTGATCGACGCCGTCCGCACGGCGGACCAGCGCAGTTGGCTCTTCGTCGAGCCGACCGTGCTGGTCGGCGAGGGCGTGCCGACCGCGCTGCCCGGCTTCACCGACCCCCGCCCGGGTGCGCCGCGGCTCGGCTACGCGCCGCACTTCTACGACACCGCGGTGGAGAACGGCGCCGACTGGAACCCGTCCGACGGCTTCATCGAGGCCTACACCGCCGCGATCACCGCCTACCCGCGCGCCCACCGGATGCCGGTGCTGGTCGGCGAGTGGGGCCCGCCCAACTCCCGCACCCCGGGCAACACCGAGCTGGTGCGCCGTCAGGTCGCTGCCATGGCGGGCTTCGCGAGCGCCTGGACCATGTGGTACTGGTGCCGGGGCACCGGCGGCTACTGCGCCCTGGGGACGGACGCGCTACCGGCACCCGGCGACCAGCCCGCCTTCGGGCCTTACGCCCCGGCGCTGGCCGGCCGCCCGAGCGCGGAGTCCTGGACCGCGGACGCGTACACCGTGACCTTCACCACCACCGGCGGCTGGACCGAGCTGGCCGCCCCGCCCGGCGCCCGGATCACCGTCACCGGTACCGACCGGGCCCGCCTCGACACCGCCCGCCCGGGCCACCCGCGGATCCGGGTGCCGCGCGGGGCCACGGTGACGCTCACCGTCGATGCGCCCAGCGCTTGAGCTACAACAGGTCGGCGCGCGCCGCCTGGATCCCGGCCTGGAAGCGGGTGCGCGCGCCGAACCGGTCCATCAGCTCGCGCACCCAGCGCTGCACGGTCCGGGTGGAGACGCCCATCTGGCGGGCGATGCTCTCGTCGGTCAGCCCGGCCGCGAGCAGGGTGAGCAACTGGTGGTGCCGGTCGCGCGGCGACTCGGCGGAGTCCGGCGGCGGCAGCCGCATCGCCCGTGACCAGTACAGCTCGAACAGCCCGGTCAGCGCGTCCAGCAGCGAGGACGGGCGGACCAGCAGCACGCTCTGCTCCTCGGTGCCGGAGCTGACCGGCAGCAGCGCCCAGCGGTCGTCCACCAAGGCGAGCTTGAGCGGCAGTTCGGTCAGCACCCGGGCCTGCTCGCCGGCCTCGGTGAACCTGTGGATCTCGGCCATCCGGGCCGGCTCGCGCAGCACCTGGCTCTCGTAGACCACCCGCATCCGCACCCCGCGGGCCAGCGAGGCCAGTTCCAGTTCGGGGTCGGAGCGCCGGATGTACGGCGGCTTGTCCAGCACCCGCAACTGGGCCCGGGCGCCGAGCTGGAGGCTGCGCCACAGGTCGGCGATCGACTCCCGGCCCGTGATGACCTCCACCAGTTCGCCCTCGGTGCCGGCGGTGGTGCGCCGGTAGGTGCGCAGCAGTTCGTTGATCCGGCCGCGGGCCCGGCGCAGTTCCAGCTCGCGCCGGAGCAGCAGTTCCTCCAGCGCCACGTCGGGCGCGGCCGAGCGCCACACCGGGTACTCCGCCACCGGGCGTTCCACCAGGCCGAGTTCGGCCAGCACGCCGAGCCCGACCAGGGCCCGCTCGGTGCCGGTGCCGGCGGCCACCCCGAGTTGGGCCGCCGTCAGCCCGGGGCTGCCCAACAGGTGCAGGTAGAGCAGTTCCTGGTCGGCGGCCAGCCCGAGCGCGCCAAACCGCGCCGTCCACTGCTCCGCCACCTGGCCCGCCCCCGGTTCCACGCCGCTGCCCAGCGACCGGCGCCACCTGGGGCTCCGGTCATGTCGTGCACCGACTGTGGTGCACGCCTGACCGGAAATCAAGAGTTCTGACAGCTGACATGTTTCCGCCATGTCGGATTCCGGCAATCGCCGTGACCTTCCCGTCGTGCCCCGCCCGGCCGCAGGCTGATCCGCACTGCCCGACGGCTCCCGGCCCCACCCGAGCGCCGTCCCCGGCAGGTCGTGACCCCCCATGCAGTGCCGACCCCCACTACTTGAGGAGTTCCCCCATGCCCAACCTCCTCCGCCGGCCCGCCCGGGCCGCAATCGCCGCCGCGCTCGCCCTCTCCGGCGTCGCCTTCGCCGCGCCGGCCGCCACCGCCGCCACCCCGCACTTCTTCGCCCCGCAGCACGCCTGGGGCGGCCAGCCGTTCTCCGGCAACAGCAACTGGGGCGGCTACGTCGCCCAGGGCAGCGGCTTCAAGAGCATCACCGGCTCCTGGACCATGCCCGACGTGCAGTGCAACACCACCAACGACCTGTACGCCCCGTGGATCGGCATCGACGGCTACGGCTCGCAGACCGTCGAGCAGACCGGTGTCCAGGCGGACTGCTCCAGCGGCTCGCCGGTCTACTCCGCCTGGTACGAGATGTACCCGGCCGCCCCGGTCTACTGGAGCAACCCGGTCAGCGCGGGCGACGTCTTCACCGCCAGCGTGGTGAACACCACCGGCCGGAGCTACAAGATCACGCTCACCGACGTCACCCAGGGCTGGACCAAGAGCACCACCCAGAGCCTGCGCAGCGCCCGCGACGTCAGCGCCGAGGCGGTCATCGAGTCCCCGACCCAGAGCTACCCGTCCTTCGCCGAGCAGGACTTCAGCAACATCACGGTCAACGGCCAGTCCTTCGACAGCTACGCCCCGCAGTCCATGGACTCCGGCCCGTACACCGAGACCGCGCTGCAGAACGGCTCGTTCTCGATCATCCCGGGCTGACCCGACCGGGTCCCCCGGCGGCGGGCCGGTGCACCACGGTGCACCGG